>NZ_JBSGUP010000028.1:0-30467 GCF_053607985.1 Streptomyces sp. NPDC055078 | reverse complement strand
GTGACCATGACGCAGGCGCCCTCGGCGGCCAGACGTTCCACGGTCGCCCTGCCGATCCCGGAGCCGCCTCCGGTCACCAGGGCGACCTTGCCCGCGAGCCGCTTCGGCCGGGGCAGCCGGCGCAGCTTCATCTCCTCCAGCCACCAGTACTCGACCATGAACTTCTCCGCCTCGGGGATCGGCTCGTACCGGGAGACGCTCTCGGCTCCGCGCATCGCGTTGATGGCGTTGGCGTAGTACTCGCCGGCCACCCGGGCGGTGGGCTTGTCCTTGCCGAAGCTGAACATCCCCACACCGGGCACCAGCACGATCGCGGGCATGCCACCGCGGAACGGCGGATCCGACTCGGTGGCATGCCGGTCGTAGTACGCGCGGTACTCACTCGCGTACTGTGTGAAGGCTCGCGCGAACCGGGCCGTCATCTGCTCGGTGTCCTCGCGGTCGTCGAGCCGCAGAAGCAGCGGCTTCACCTTGGTCCGCAGGAAGTGGTCGGGGCAGGAGGTACCCTGCTCCACCAGGCGATCCAGGTCCGCGGCCCTGAGGAACTCCAGCACCTCGGGCCGGTCGGTGAAGTGACCCAGGTGAGGGGTGTCCGCCGAGACGAGGCCGCGCAGGACCGGCAGTATCGCGGCGGCCTTCGCCCGTCGCTGATCAGGCGTCAGGACCGGGGCGCCGTCTCCTTCGGTGCCCCAGGGGTCGGGCCTGCCATGGGTGTCGAGGAACTCCTGGCACCGGCGGATGATCTCCAGTGAGCGGGTTCGGCACTCCTCGGATGTCCCGCCCCAGGCGGTGATGCCGTGGCCGCCGAGGATCACGCCGACGGCCTGCGGGTTGTCCCGCTGCAACGCCGCGATGTGCAGACCCAGCTCGAACCCCGGCCTGAGCCACGGGACCCACAGGACACGGTCCCCGAAACACTCCCGCGTCAGCCTGGGCCCGTCCGCCGACGTGGCGAACGCTATCCCGGCGTCGGGGTGCAGATGGTCCACATGGCCGGCTTCGACGAGGCAGTGCATCGCGGTGTCGATCGACGGCGCGGCCTGCCCCTCGCCCATCACACAGTGCCGGAAGCGCGGGATCATCTCCTCTTCGGGAGTGGCGCCGTCACGGTAGACGTCGACCAGCGCCCGGAAACGATCGAGGCGGAACGTCGTCAGGCCGTCCGCCCGCAGCGTGGCCAGATCACCCCCCGACCCCTTCACCCATGCCACGGAGACCTGCTGGTCGGTGACGGGGTCGAGGGCCGTGCCCTTGGCCGAGGTGTTCCCGCCGCCGAAGTTGGTGTTCCTCTTGTCCGCCCCCAGCGCATGGGAGCGGGACAGGAGCTCGTCCACCGGCTTCTCGGCGGTACTCGCGCCACCGGTGCTGTTCGCGTCCATGGCGTTGTTCACGTTGGCTGCCATCGTGCCCTTCCTTGCGTTTTGGGATCCGGCCCGTCGCGATCTGCCCGCGGGGCCTACTTGAGCAGGAGGTCCCTGCGGTACTGCTCGTCGGGACGGGTGTCGATACGCCGAACCGCGTCCGGGGACATGTAGGCGGGGCGGCCCACCGACAGCGTGATCGCGAGCACCCGGGCCGCCTTCACCGCCATCTGGCTGATCTGGACCACCTCGTCGGTCGTGGCGCCGAGGGCGAGAATGCCGTGGTTCTTCAGGTACATGACCTTCGGCGGGACACCGTAGGTGCTCCGGTGCTCCGCGAGGGCCGAACGGATCTCCCGGGCGAGACCGAGACCGGGATCGGCATACGGAACCATCGCCGCCTGCCCGCCGAGCACCCCCACGTGCTCGGGGAACAGGAAGCCGTCGGTCAAGGCCGACGCCCGGTCGGAGCACAGAATTCCGTTGACCGCCGGAGGATGGGTGTGCCCGACGGCCCGCGCGCCGCCCTCCGCGATCGCGATGGCGTGGAACATCGTCTCGATCGACGGGCGCAGGCCCAGCGGATTCTCACCGGTCTCCAGGACGGCGGTCACACGGTCGTCGTCGGCGTCGGGATCGTCCAGCAGCGCGAGTATCGGGCTGATCTCGATCCTGACGAAGTCGTCGGGAGTGGCGGACCGCAGACTGCGTCCGCTCGCCTTCACGAGCAGGTGTGTGTCGGAGATCCGCAGGGATGTGTTGCCCTCCGCGATGATCGCGAGGTCCTGCTGAGGGTCGCCCAGCGCCCGGCTGAGGTCGACCAGGCTGTTCACGGCGTCGTTCACGTGGATGTCCCCTGTCTGTGGTGTGGTTGGGTCCGTGCGGAAGCGGGTGTCGGTGGGCCGTCCCGGCCGGGACGGGCCGGGACCGTGTGTGCGACGGCACGGCCGGGACGCTCGCGGCCGGTGTGCCGCTTCATCCGGCCGCCCGCTGCGACCGGATGAGGTGTGCCGCCCGGGTCCAGTCCTCGCCCTGTGCGCGGGGCAGGCTGGTCTCGGTGCTGAAGCTGCGGCGGCTGATGTCACGCAGGTGCTGGAGATCCCGTACCTCGCCGTGGACCAGCGCCTGGACCAGGGCGTTGCCGGCACTGGACGCCTCGGCGGGGCCGGCGGAGACCGGGCGGTCGCAGGCGTCCGCGGTGAGCCGGCAGAGCAGCCGGTTGCGCGACCCTCCGCCGACGACATGCACCATGTCCACACCGCGCCCCGTCAGCGACTCGGCGTCGTCGAAGGCCAGCCGGTAGCCGATGGCGAGGCTGGCCAGGATGCACCGGACGGTCTCGGCCCGGCTGGTCAGGGGTGGCTGGCCGGTCAGCCGCAGGTATTCCTTGAGCTTGCCCTCGACGGTCCCTTCCGGCCGGAGGAACAGCTCGTGCTGGATGTCGACGAAGGACCGCGCGGGTCCCGCGCCGACCGCCTCCTCGATCAGCGCGGTGAGACCGGTCGAGGCGTCCTCGTCCCGCCAGGCCCGGTGGCACTCCTCCAGCAGCCACAGGCCGGTCAGTGTCTTCAGCAGGCAGGTGGTCCCCCCGGCACCGCCCTCGTTGCTGAAACCGAGTTCCCGGGCCCGGGGCGTCACCACCGGCTCCGCGGTCTCCACGCCGACGAGGGACCACGTACCGCTGGAGACGTACCCGAAGGACTCCTGGGAGGCGGGGACGGCGGCGATGCCCGACGAGGTGTCGTGCGAGGCCACCCTGACCACTTCAAGTCCGGCGCTCGCGCCGGACAGCCGTCGTGCCGGGGCGCTCAGCGGTCCCACCGCGGTGCCCGGCTGCCGCAGGGGCGCCAGGATCCGCCGGGGGATGCCGATCGCGTCGATCACCTCGTCGCTCCAGCGCCGTGCGCGTACGTCGATGAGCTGGGTCGTGGTCGCGTTGGTGTACTCGGTGCCGGCGTCACCGGTCATCCGGTACACGAACAGATCCGGGATCATCAGCAAGGAGGCCGCACGGTCCAGCAGCCCTTCGTCCTTCATGGCGGCGAGCTGGAACACCGAGTTGATCGGCAGGGGCTGAACTCCCGTCAGCCCGTAGAGGCCGGCGTCGCTGAACCGGTCCCGTACCGCCCTCAGCCCGGACTCGCGGATGTCGCGGTACATACGCGGCGGGGCGAGCAGACCACCCTGCTCGTCGATGAGACCGAAGTCGATGCCCCAGCCGTCGACGGCCACGCTCACCGGGTGGCCGAGGGTGGACAGGGCCGCGCGTACCCCTGTCATGGCACCGGCGAACAGACCGTCGGTGTCCCAGCTCCATCCGTGCTCGCCGTGTGTGACGGGGTTGGGGAACCGATGGGCGACTCTGAGGTCGATCCGACCGCCGGCCAGCCTCGCCGCGACGACCCGGCCGCTGGTGGCGCCCAGATCCACGGCGATGTATTCGCCCATACCGAGAACTCCCCTCGCTCCGGCCGGCCCGGAATCCGCCCGGGCTCCTTCGGGTCCCGCGTGACATAACCCTCAGGATGTTGACTGATGTGAATCTAACAGCATTGAACAATCTAATCAAGGGAACGATGCATTCCGCTGAGGTCGTCCGCCCCTTGCGTGCCGTGCCGACTCCGCCCGCACGGCCGCGCGCTACAGGTTGCCGCGAGCCACCTGGTCCGCCAGACCCGCGAGGAGCGCGGTGAGGTCCGGCTTCAGCTCCTCACCGACGTTCAGGGTCTCCGTCGCGACCACTTCCGCACTGTCCAGCCCGGCGCCGAGGTTGCCGACGAAGGTGGGGGCCACGATCTCCAGCCCTTCCTGATGGGCCGCCAGCGTCTCCAGCACCATGGACATACCGACGATCTGCCCGCCCGCCGCCCGGAGCATCCGGATCTCGGCCGGTGTCTCGAACTGCGGTCCCGTCAGTCCGACGTACGTGAGATCCGGCAGGTCGTCACGGAGGGTGCGGGCGAGGGCCCTGGCCCGCGCCGAGAACAGATCGGACACATCGACGAACTGGGCTCCTTGCAGCGGCGTCAGGCCCGTCATGTTGAGCTGGTCGGCGATCAGCCCCAACTGGCCGATCCGCAGGGCCGGGTCGATCGACCCGGCGGAGTTGGTGATGATCGCCGAGCGGCAGCCGGCCTGTTTCGCCACACGGACCCGGTGCGCGACGGCGTCGACGCCGTGCCCCTCGTAGACATGCGTCCTGCCGAGGAACGCCAGGATGTCGGCCTCGCCGCGGCGGATGTGGTGCACCCTGCTGGAGTGCCCGGGGCACACGAGTTCGTGGAAGCCGCGCAGCTCCAGGGTGTCGATGTCGGTGGTCAGGTCGCCCATCGCCGAGGTGGTGTCCGCCCATCCGGTTCCGAGTACCACACAGGCGTCGAAGCCGTCGACACCGCAGAGGGCGCGCAGACGATCGGCCGCGTCGGCGGCCGTACGCATGGCGGCGGGGTAGGTGATCGGCATTCTGGTTCACTTCCATCTCTGTCGGGTTGACGCGGTACGGGGGTGGCGTGCCGGGTGGGTGCGCGGGGACGGCTACGGCCGGACGAGCCGGTGGTCGCGTACCCGCGGGGCACCGTCGACCAGCACATGCCGGACGTCGGACGCCGTGACGCTGTAGGCGAGCCTCGACCAGATCGACCCCTGGCCGAAGTGGTGCACCCGGTCGATGTCGACCACCTGAAGCGTCGCCGGAGCGCCCGCGCGGATGGCGCCCAGCACACCGGGCAGGCCGAGCGCCACGCCGCCCGCGACGGTCGCCATCTCCAGGGCCTCGCGCGCGGTAACGGCGGTGGGGTCTTCCTCCCTGCCCTTGTGCAGGCTCGCGGCCAGCCGGACCACCGACCACATGTCGAGGCTGTTGCTGCTGACCGCGCCGTCCGTCCCCAGCGCCACCCGGACGCCGGCCGCGCGCAGCGCCGTCACCGGCGCGACACCGGCGCCGAGCTTGAGGTTGGACCACGGGCAGTGCGCCACCGCGGCCCCCGAGGAGGCCAGCAGACCGATGTCCGCCGTGTCCAGGTGGACGGCGTGCGCGACGACGGTGCGCTCGTGGAGCAGGCCGACGTCGTGCAGCAGCCGAATGGGCGAGACTCCGTGCCGCGATCTGACCCCGGCCACCTCCTGACGGCTCTCGCTCGCGTGGGTGTGCACCCGGGCCCGGTGCCGTTCGGCGAGGGCGGCGACGGTCCTGAGCTGACCGGGGTCCAGGGCGTAGGTGCTGTGCGGCATCACCACGGGGGCGTCGGGGGAGCCCGGCGGACAGCCGGACAGCTCGGCCTCGGCTTCGTCGATCCGCTCGGCGAACGACTTGCCGTCCGCGGTGGGGAACCCGGCGAACGTGGGGCCGTTGACGACCCGCAGCCCCAGGGCCCGGGCCGCCGACCGCACATGTCCGGGGAACCAGTACATGTCCAGGGCCGCGACCGTGCCGGCCAACAAGGACTCCTCCGCGGCCTTGGCCGTGCCCAGTTCGACAGTCCGGGGCGTCAGGGTCCGTGCCTCCTCCGCGGTCGTGACGGCGACGAACCGGTCGAGGTCCAGCTCGTCCCCGAGGCCCCGGAACAGGGTCATCGGCAGATGAGTGTGCGCGTTGACGAACCCCGGGAGTACGGCGCAGCCGTGCGCGTCGACGGTCTCGGCCGCCGACACCTCTTCCGCCAGGCTGTCGTCACCGACGAACTCCACCCGCCCGTCCCGTACCGCCACGACACCGTCGGGAAAGCCGGTGTCCGTCCCCTTCCCGTTCGCCCCTGATGTCCCCTCAGGCGTGTCCATCGGCAGGACATGGCCGTGCCGGATGAGCAGGTCGACGCGGTCGGGTCGTTCTGACAAGGCATCCTCCCAGGAAGGTTCGATATTGCGCTTATTCACAGTATCGAACATCGGTCATGCCGACAACAGACACGACCAGGGTGACCCGGACAGCCCGGGACGGTTGCGGGGAAGGGGAGGAAGGGGAGGGAGCGGGAGGAGCGGAAGAGGGAGGGACGCGGGCGGCGGAGCCGGTGGCTACCTGATCTCCACCAGGTCGCGGTACGCGTCCAGACGATGGTCGGCCGGCTTCAGCTCCGTGACCAGCAGGTCGACGGAGTCCCAGTTCAGCGACTGGAAGATCGACTGCCTGCCGAGCTTGGTCGAGTCCGACACGAGGACGACGGTCTTCGATGCCGAGGCGATCGCCCGCTTCATCTCGGCCTCCTCGGCGGTCGGCTCCGAACTGCCGCGGCCCTCGTCCAGCGCGGTGGTCGACACGAAACACAGATCGAGCGAGAACTCTGCGGCGAACCCCCGGGCCAGCGGCCCGACCAGGCTTCCGGTGCGGGAGTCGTGCAGGCCCCCTGTCAGGTACAGCGCCTCGCAGCCCCTGCCGCGCAGGGTCATATACGTCTCGACACCATGGGTCAGCACCGTCAGGCCCGATGTCGCACCCGCGTCCAGGGACGCCGCGAACTCGTACACCGTCGAGGACGCGTCGAGGCCCAGTGAACCGCGCTCGGGCAGGAGGGCGCGCAGTTTGTCCGCCATGGACCTCTTCCCTGCGGAGCTGCGTCCGCGCCGGCTGTCGAAGCCCTCGGGACCCACGTACACCGCGCCGCCGCGCACCCTGCGCACCAGCCCCTGGCGCTCCAGCGCGCCGAGGTCACGGCGGATCGTCATGGGGTGCACGTCCCACCGGTCGGCGACCTCCTGGAGACGTACCTCGCCCACCTCCTTGAGGGTGGCCAGCAGGTCCGTGCGCCGCTGTTCGCCCGCGACCGTTCCGTCGATTGCCACCGAGTGTCCTTCCGTGATGTCACTTCACTCGACTCTACACGGACCCTTCCCAGCCAATGTGCATTGCTGTAAAGTTCACATCCAATTCGTCCGCTCTGTCCTGCCTGGAAGGCAGTGGACCCACGCTGGACTGCCTCAACTAACGACAACGAACTGCTCCCGGGCGAACTGAGGGGCGGATCGGCAGTGAGGATACGAACATGAACCGATGCCACAGAACCACCGGCGCCGTGCGCACGGCGGCCGGGGCGTCCGCGCTGGTGCTCGCCCTGACCCTGAGCGGCTGCGGGGGTACATCGACGGGCGCCGGCAACGGCGCGGACGGCACCATGGTGCTGATCACCCCGGACCCGATCGGCACCAATGTGTTTCTCCAGAACGCGAAGGCGGGTGCCGAGACCGCAGCGAAGGCGACGGGAGCCGACCTCCAGGTCTTCGAGAGCAGGGACGAGCTGAGCCGTTCCGACAACATCCAGGCGGCCGTCGACCAGGGGGCCGGCACGGTCATCACCGTCGGCTTCGAGTTCGCTGACGCGCTGAAGCGGTTCGTACCGGCCAACTCCGGCACGGACTTCCTCAGCCTGGACGTGTGTCCCGACATCGCCGGCGAGAATCTGTCCTGTGCGACGTTCCGCGAGCAGGAGGCATCGTTCCTCGCCGGGGTCGCCGCCGCCCGTATGACCAGGTCCAAGACGGTCGGCGTGGTCGCGGGCGCCGATATTCCGGTACAGCGCAAGTTCACCGACGGGTTCGTCGAGGGCGCCCGGCACGCCAACCCCTCCGTCAAGGTCGTCGGGCCGCTGTGGGTGGCCGGGCAGACCCCGTTCAGCGATCCGGCACGGACGAAGGAACTGGCGCTCTCCGCCGCCAGCCAGGGCGCCGACGTGCTCCTGAGCGCGACATCCGGAGGCGACTCGGGTTCCTTCGAAGCAGCCGGCGCGAAGGACCTCCAGGTCTTCGGCGTGGACATCAACCACTGCCCGCGGTCCCCCGGCCATGTGGCCGACAACATCATCAAGCGCCTCGACGTCACCATCCCCGCCGCCGTCGCCGCCATCGACAAGGGCGGCAGCCGCAAGGACTACGGTCTCAGCGACGGAGCGCTGGCGCTGGGCTCGCTCACGGACAGTGCCCCGCTCTCCAAGGACTGCACGCTCAGCGGGAACAAGGCGGCGCTGGATGCGGCCGAGAAGGCCCGCAAGGGCATCATCGACGGCACCATCAAGATCAAAGCCGGTTCCCGATGAGCACCCGGCCGGAAGGCCCGAGCGGCCTCCGTACCGACGCGGTGAACCTCGTGGGGATCCGGAAGGCGTTCGGACAGGTCGTCGCCAACGACGGAGTCGACCTGTCCGTCGCGGACGGAACCATTCACGCCGTCCTCGGGGAGAACGGCGCCGGGAAGTCCACGCTGATGGCGATCCTGGCCGGACTGGTGAAGCCCGACGCGGGCGAGATCCGCATCCATGGCACCAGGATGGCCTTCGCGAGCCCGAGCGAGGCCACCCGGGCCGGAATCGGCATGGTCCACCAGTCCTTCCAGCTCTTCGCGAACCTCTCCGTCACCGACAACGTCGTCTTCGGAGCCGAGCCGGGACGGCTGGGCGCGTACGACCGCAAGGCGGCCGAGAAGGCGGTCGCGGAGCTGAGCGGCCGCTACGGACTCGATGTCGATCCGCGGGCGTCGATCGCCGATCTGCCGGTTGGCGTCCGCCAGCGGGTGGAGATCCTCAAGACGCTGTACCGGCGCTCCCGGATCATCATCCTCGACGAGCCGACCGCCGTCCTGACCCCTCAGGAACGCGACTCCCTGTTCGTCGTCCTGCGGGAACTGCGCGACGCGGGGCACACCATCATCCTCATCACCCACAAGCTGCTGGAGGTGATGGCGCTGTGCGACAACGTCACCGTTCTGCGCGACGGACGGACCGCTGCCACCTCGGCCACCGCGGACACCTCCCCGGCGCAGATCGGCCGGGAGATGACCGGCCGGAACATCGAGACCGTACGCAACACGGGAACGTCGTCGCCCGGCCGTCCCGTACTCACCGTGTCCGGCCTCCGGGCCGCCGTTCCCGGGTCGGGGGACGGGCCGGCGCCCGCGGTGTCGCTGGAGGTCGGGGCAGGGGAGATCGTGGGGATCGCGGGTGTCGCGGGCAACGGACAGGACACGCTCGTGGAGACGCTGGTCGGCCTGCGCCCGAGCACCGGGGGCACGATCGTGCTGAACGGCACGGACGTGACCGGACGCGATGTGGCCACGCGGCGCGCGTGCGGTATGTCGTACGTGCCGGAGGACCGGGACGCGGTGGGCAGCGCCCGCCAGGCGTCGATCACGGACAACCTGGTCATGGGCTCGCAGCGGGCGCCGGAGTTCGCCACCCGGGGGTGGCTGCGCCGGGGGCGCATCCATGAGCACGCGGTGCGGCTGTGCGGTGAGTTCCGGATCAAGACGCTCGGCCCTTCCGCCCGCGCGGGCGGCCTGTCGGGAGGCAATCTCCAAAAGGTGATCCTCGCCCGGGAGATCTCGCGCTCCAACCCGCTGCTGATCGTCGAGCAGCCCACCCGCGGCGTCGACATCGGCGCCATTGAGGCCATCCACCGCCAGCTCCTCGACTACCGGGACCAGGGGCACGGCGTCCTGCTGGTCTCCGCCGAACTCAGCGAGATCCTGGCGCTCTCGGACCGTGTTCTGGTGATGTTCGAGGGCGGCATCGCCGGCGAGGTCGACGGCGGGGCCGACGAGCGCCGGATCGGCGAACTGATGGGCGGGTACGGCGTGCGGCGCGAAGGAGTTGTGTCATGACACTGTCACCCGCTCCTCCGTCGGCTCCTCCCTCCACGGCCGCGGAACAGCGCGCTCCGGCCCGGGTGCTGCTGCGGACGCTGAGCCACCCGGTGACCGCCGGCCTCGTCGGCGCGGCTGTTCTCGGCGGCCTGCTGATCATGACGACCGGCCAGAACCCGTTCGCCGCCTACGGAGCGCTGGTGGACGGCGCGTTCAACCCCGACACGTTCCCGAGCACGGTCAACCGGACCCTGCCCGTCGCGGGCATGGCGATCGCCGCGGCCATCTCCTTCCGGGCGGGGTTCTTCAACCTCGGCCTGGAGGGGCAGATCGTGCTCGGCGGCCTCGCCGCCGCCGTGACCGGTGTCCACCTGCCGCTTCCCGGCTTCCTGCTGCCCGTGGCGGTCCTCGTCGCGGGAACACTCGCGGGTGGCCTGTACGCCCTGCTCGCCGGGTGGCTGCGGGTGTGGTGCGACATGCCCCTGGTGATCACCACACTGCTACTGAACTTCCCGGCGGTCTATCTGGCGTCGTACCTGGTCAGCGGCCCGATCAGGGACGCCGACTCAGGACTCGCGCAGAGCGGTCCCGTCGCGTCGGGGGCTCATCTGCCCCTGCTGCCCGGCGGTTCCGTCCAGTTCGGGGTACTGGCGATCGCCGCGGTCGCCGTGAGCCTGCACATCGTCTACCGGCGCACCAGCTTCGGGTACGAGATGACGATGGCGGGGCAGAACCTGCGGTTCGTCGAGTACGGCGGGACGCCGGTCAGGGGACTGATGTACCGGGTGGTGTTCCTGAGCGGCGGCTGCGCCGGGCTGGTGGGGGCGTTCCTGGTCGTGGAGTCCCGGCGGTTCATCGACGGCTCCCTCACCGCACCCAGCTACGCGTGGACCGGCCTGCTCGCCGCCCTCCTGGTGCGCAGCGCGCCGCTGCTGTGCCTGGCGGCCGGCTTCGTCTTCGCCGCCCTGCAGACCGGCTCCATGGCCATCGACAGGCAGCTGGGGATCCCGAGGGAGATCTCCCAGGTCATGCAGGCCGTCCTGATCATCCTGCTGACGATCGTGACAGCGGCATCGAGGAAGAAGGACCGGACCGACCATGATTGATCTCCTCGACCCCAATATCGTCGCGGGCACCGCCCGGGCCATGACACCGGTCGCCCTGGCGGCCCTGGGCGGGCTGATCTGTGCCCGCGCGGGCGTGTTCAACGTCGCGCTCGAAGGCATGGTGCTGACCGGGGCGTTCTGCGGAGTCGTCGGCAGCCATGCCACCGGCAGCGCTTTCGCCGGGGTCCTGTTCGCCATGCTGGGCGCGATGCTCCTGGCCGCGGTGCTCGCCGTCGGCTCGGTCGCCTACGGCGGCAACGCGGTCGTCCTCGGCATCGCCCTGAACCTGCTCGCCGCCGGTCTCACCGTGTTCTTCATGCAGCTCGTCTTCGACCAGCGCGGGGTGCTCCAGCCGCTCGGCCTCGAAGGCATTCCGGCCGTTCACCTCCCGGGCATCGAGGACGTCCCCGTCCTGGGGTCCCTGCTGTCGGGCCAGAGCGCGGTGGTGTTCGCGATGCTGGTCCTGTTCGCGCTCGCGCAGTACGTGCTGTTCCGGCACCGTATCGGGTTGCGCCTCCGCGGCGCGGGCGAGAACGAACTGGCAGCCCTGTCCCTGGGGCTCAACGTACGCCGGTACAAGATCGTCGCGGTGCTCGCCTCCGGCGCGCTGGGCGGTCTCGCGGGGGCGCAGCTGGCCCTCGGCGACCTCAGGATGTTCTCCGAGAACATGAGCGGTGGGCGGGGATGGATCGCGGTGGTCGCCGTGATCTTCGGCCGGAACCACCCCGGCGGGGTGCTGGCCGCCTGCGCACTGTTCGGCTTCGTCGACGCGGTTGGCATCCGACTCCAGGGCGAGGGGCTGGCGTCGCAGATCACCGGCGCGGCACCATACCTCGTCACCTTGCTTCTCCTGGTCTTCCTGCATGTCAGGAAGTCGACCCGGATCACCGAAGGGATGGCCTGATGGATCAGCCGGACTGGCCGGCGGTACCGCCGACCGGAGACATGGCCGGGCGCGTCGTCCTGGTCACGGGCGCCAGCGGCGGGATCGGACGGCAGCTCGCGACGGCCTACGCCCGGGCCAGGGCCCGCGTGGTCCTCCAGTACCGGTCCGACGAGGCCGGCGCCCGCGAGACCGTGGCGCGGATCGCGAGGACAGGGGCCCGTGCGGTCGACGTGGCCGCCGATCTGACGTCACCCGAGGGCGCCGAAACCGCGGTGGAGGCCGCCGTCGCCGCGTTCGGCCGCCTCGACTCGGTCATCTGCAACGCGGGTGTCCAGCCCATGGCCCCGCTGAGCGGGATGTCGTTCGCGGACTGGCGGGAGGTGCTGGCCGGGAACCTGGACTCGACGTTCCTGACCATGCAGGCGGCACGCAACCGGATGTCGGCGCAGGGGCCGGGCGGCACCATCGTGGCGATCGGCTCCATCGTCGGACGGCACCCGAAGCGCGGCCACGCGCACTACGCGGTCTCCAAGGCCGGTGTCCATATGCTCGTACGATCCGCCGCCGTCGAGTACGCCGACGACGGGATCCGCGTGAACCTCGTCTCTCCCGGGCTCATCCACCGCGACACCATCCACGAGGACTGGCCCGAGGGCGTACGGACGTGGGAGGCGGAGAACCCGGTCCCCCGCCTGGGGACCGGCGACGACATCGCCGCCGCCTGTCTCTTCCTGACCACCGCGAGCGGGGAGTGGATCACCGGGCAGGAGATCGTCGTCGACGGCGGCGCGTCCCAGCGGAGCACCTGGTGACCCCGCGCAGCACACGACACCCGGAGCCGGCCCGCACAGCACACAACACCCGGAACAAGGCGGTGCACCCATGACAACCCCCTCGACGGTGTCCTTTCCGGCGGCCGGCGACGCGGCAGGGGCCGCGCGCCTCGCCCGGACACTCGGCCTGACCCCCATCGAGGGCGAAGGCGGCCTCCTCCGACGGATGCACGCGGACCGGAACATCACCGCGTCGGTCTACATGATGATCGCCCCCGACTTCTCCGCCCTGCACAGCCTGGACTGCGCCGAGGTCTACCACTGGCAGGGCGGCAGCCCCGTGGAACTGCTGATGCTGCACCGCGACGGCGCCGCCGAACACCTGGTGCTCGGCCCGGACATCGCGACCGGCCAACAACTCCAGGCCACCGTCCCGCCCGGCTCTTGGCAGGGCTCCCGCCCCCTGGGCGCCTGGTCGGTCGTGGGACTGACCACAGCCCCGCCCTTCCGGTTCGACGGCTTCGTCCTGCCCGGCCGCGACGAACTGCTGAGCGGCTGGCCGCACCAGCGCGAACGCATCATCGCCCTGACCCGCGAGGACTGACCACAGGCGAGCCGTGTCTGCGATACGGCGCTGGACGCCGTCGTCCGGCATCCACCTCACTGACCGTCGCCAGCGCCGCCGCTGCCCCGGATCGCGGTAGCGGAACGGGAGCGGCGGTGCTGGATCGTGCTGGTTGACGGTGCTGGCCACCGGCTCGACCTTGTCCATGACGTATGGCCGACTCGGTGTCTCCTCTCGTGTGATTCAGGTAGCCAGTCCGGCGACCGCACGCCAAGGGAGAGTCGGATCGGGACGGAGAATCGGATCGGAGCGAGGTGGCACGGCGGCACCCGAGCGCCCATGCCGGAAGTCGCTCGGGCTCACGCCCCGGGTGCTCTTGAACGCGCCGCTGAATCCGCACTCGTCAGAGTAGCCGACGGCTCGGGCGGTCTCGGCGACGGTCGTTGACGCCTGCTCGGTCAGCGGATCGTCGGTGGGGGACATGCGCCAGCGGGTGAGGTATGTCAGGGGGCGGCTCACTGACCAGGGCGGTGAACCGCTTTGCGAGCGTCGAGCACGAGACGACCGACGGCTCGGCGTGCAGCAAAGGCGGGGCATCGCCGACCACCGGGTCGCGATGTGCGGCGTACCAGGCGGGCGGATCGTTTTCGGCGCTCGCCGTCACACACGACTCGTCCCGGTGCCGGACGAGTACACCGACACGGTCGGCACGTGCGGGCGGCCGCCTCGCACGGCGGCCATGCGCCCGGCCGACGCCCGGGGGACTGGCGGGCCGGGCCGGCTCTGGCTGAACCACGTCGCAGGGCAGTAGTGTCTGCCCGTCTCAGCCGAGGCAGATCAGGGGGGCAGTGGCAGTGTGGACGGGGTGCCGCAAAGCGGCAGGTGCGGCAGTGGCTGCCGGGGTGTTCGTCGTCGCCACCGGGTGTTCGGCGCAGGATTCGGACGCCGACCCGGAAGCGAAGGATGCGGCACCAGCGTCCGTATCACCCTCGCCGTCCGGACCCCCGCTGACGGCCGGGCAGTTGAAGCCCCTCCTGCTGCGGGAGCAGGATGTGCCGCAGGCTGACAGCGCGCCCGTACAGGGTCCCGTTCCCCAGTACGATCGGCGGGTCCTGGTAGAGGGCCCGGACTGCCAGGAAGTGTTCGACGCACTCGTCGCGCACGACGCGTCCACGTCCCTGATCCAGGACTTCTGGTGGAAGAACAAGCGCTGGGGCGGCAGGACCTGGCTGGCCTCGTACGCAGGTACCGAGGCATCAGAGCAGTTCCAAAGGCTCGCGGAAGGACTCAAGACCTGCAAGACGCTGGTGGGGCAGACCCCGGAGGGAAAGCTGAACTCCCGGATCACCGTGGCGAAGGCTCCCGCCTTGGGTGACGAGGCCGTCGCCTTCGGCCTCAGCATGGACGGCCCGGATCGCACCGTGCTGACCGACCGCCACATCCTGGTGCGTGTGGGCGCCCTCACGGTGGACTTCAGCGACCGTGGCAGCGAGCACACTCCCAAGTTCCCTCTCGACGTGGTGGTCGGCAAGCAGCTCGACCGGCTCACGCAGGGAACACCCCTCTGACGGCGGTGGACGTAGTCGTGTCAGCCAGCTCGCCACGAGGACACCTTGTACGGGAACCAACCCCCGCCTGAAGCGGCTCTCAGGGGGCAAGTATCTGAACAACCCGGCGGCGGACACAGCGCCGGCGTCCCTCCTGCCGGGCGGCAGCGGCGATCGCCGCTCGCTGCTCAGGGCCGGGGAGTCGCACGCGGTCCATGAGATCAGCACAAGCGCAGAGGCAGGCAGGTACCAGGGGTGATGTGATCACGGCCTGGTCGGACCGCAGGTGGGGCGTCACGGTGAGCAGGCGGGGACGGTGTCAGTGCCAGGGCGGTGTGGGTGTTCCGTCCGGGTCCAGTCCGTGGGGCCAGAGATTGTCAGCAGAAGTCGGGGCGGTGTCGCCTGCGTCAGCGGCCTGTCGCAGGAGTGCCTCGGCCCCCTCCCGGTCCCCGAACTCGTTCAGCCTCCGCGCCAGGTGGATCAGGGCGGCGGTGTCGCCCACGTTGGCGGTTTTCCGGGCCAGGGTTTTGGCTCCGTCCCGGTTCCCGGTCTCCTCTCGCAGCACCGCCAGGTAAGCGAGGGCGTGGCGGATGCCTGCGTTGTAGGCATGCACGGCCAGGGCTTCGGCTTCCCTCTGGTCCCCGGCTTTCTCGCGTATCACCGCCAGCCGGATGAGGGCGAGGGCGTCGCCCGCACCCGCGGCCTTCCGCAGGAGTGCCTCGGCCTCCTCGTGGTCCCCGGCCTCCTCCATCCTCCGCGCCAGGTGGATGAGGGCGTCGGTGTTGCCTGCGTCGGCGGCCCGTCGCAGGAGTGCCTCGGCCCCCTCCCGGTCCCCGGCCTCCTCCATCCTCCACATCAGGTTGGCCAGGGCGTTGGTGTTGCCCGCGTCGGCGGCCTGTCGCAGGAGCGCTTCAGCACCCTCCCGGTCCCCGGTCTCCTCCCGCAGCGCCGCCAGGTGAGTGAAGGCATTGAGGTCGCCTGCGTCGGTGGCCTCACGGGCCAGGGCTTCGGCTCCGTCCCGGTCCCCGGCCCTCTCCCGCAGCTCCGCCGCCAAGCCCAGGGCGCCGATGTTGCCCGTGTCGGCGGCTTTCCGCAGGAGTGCCTCGGCCTCCTCCTGGTCGCCGGCTTTCTCGCGTATCACCGCCAGGGTGAGCAGGATGCTGGGGCTGCCCGTGTCGGCGGCTTTCCGCAGGAGTGCCTCGGCCTCCTCCTGGTCCCCGGCTTTCTCGCGTATCACCGCCAGCCGGATGAGGATGCTGAGGTCGCCTGCGTCGGCGGCTTTCCGCAGGAGTCCTTCGACCTCCTCCTGGTCCCCGGCCTCCTTGCGTAACTCCGCCAGCCGGATGAGGGCGAGGGTGTTGCCCGCGTCGGCGGCTCGCCGGGCCAGGGCCTCGGCCTCCTCGCGGTCCCCGGCCTCCTCGCGCAGCTCCGCCAGCCGGATGAGGGCGCCGATGTTGCCCGTGTCGGCGGCTTTCCGTAAGAGTGCTTCGGCCTCGTCCTGGTCGCCGGTCTCCTCCCGCAGTTCCGCCAGCCGGATGAGGGCGAGGGTGTTGCCCGCGTCGGCGGCCTTCCGCAGGAGTGCTGCGGCCTCCTCCTGCTCCTCGGCCTCTTCCCGCAGCTCCGCCTCGTGTACCAGGGCGGCGGGGTGGCCGGCGTCGGCGGCCCGGCGGTGGAGGTGGTGGGCCCACTGGAGGCGGTGCCGGATACGGGCTGCGCGGGCGAGCCGGTGGAGGTCTTCGGGATGGGCGAGGTGGGAGTGGGCGGAGTGCCAGAAGGAGGCGGGCGGGCACAGTGCCCAGCGGTCGGCACGTCCGTGCTGGTCGAGGTAGTCGGCGAGCCGGAACACCGGATGGGTGCCGCTGCCCGAAACCGGTCCGGGGGCGCCCGGCGGGCGGTGTCCGGGGCGGGGGGCTGTGCGGCGAAGGGGGGCCTGTCTGCCGTGGACGGGGCGGGCGAGTTCGGCGAACGCGGATTGCGCCCAGTCCTCGGGGAGTGTGTCGTGGTCCAGGTCGCCGAGGTAGTCGATCGCGGCGTCGGCCAGGAAGGTCTGCGGGAGGTCGACGCCGGCGCCGAGGCGGCGTGCGTCCATCGCCGCCTGCAGTACCGCGCGCGCGGCCGGCGTGGCGTGTTCGTAGCGGCGGAGCAGTTCCGGTGCGCCCGCCAGGTCCTGGGCCACGCGCCCGTCGGTCCGGGTCCGGGAGAGGGCGTCCGCGAGCAGCCGGTCACCGCCGTGTGCGAGGACGGCCGCGGCATCGAGGGCTTCCTGGTCGAAGGTGTCGGGGACGGTGAGGGTCCGTCCGGCCAGCAGTTCCCGGACCCGGCTGTGCGGGTCCGGTCCACCGGACTGCGGCGGGGCGGCGTACGTGTCGGCGTACTCGGGCCACAGGGTGCCCAGGACCAGGACCGGCCCACGGGCAGGGTCGGTGAGGAGGCTGTGCACGGCGGCCGCGGTCCGTTCGCCCGTGCCCGGCTGGCCGAGGTAGTGCTGGGCCTCGTTGAACCACACCACGGTACGGGGCCCTACCCGGGTCAGGTCGTCGAGTGCGGCCTCGGCCCGGGTGGGGTCGAAGGGGTGCCACAGCATCCACCCCTGCGCGGCGAGGGGCTGCACGGCTTCCCAGCAGGCCCTTGTCTTCCCGGTCGATGACGACCCGACCAGGACCACCATCCGGCTCCGTCCCTCCATGGAGTCCCGCACCGCCCTCTCGAGGATGTGGTCGTGGGCGCGGCGGACGTACCCGGACAGCACCCGTCCGGGCGCGGCGGAGCCCTCGGGGCCGAGCCAGGGTCCGGCGGGATGTACCTCGAGATCGTGCGGATCCCACGCGCCGACCGGCTTCCCCGGGCCCTGGACGTCCCCCCGAGCGGGCCCCGATTCCCCGGCAGCGGCGCGCCGCAGCTCCAGCAGACGCCCGGGCGGCAGCCCCAGAGCCCGGGCGAGGGCCGCGACCGTCCCGGCCGAGGGAACAGAACCACCGGACTGGAACGCTTCCTGCACGGTCGTACGGCCCAGCCCCGCACGCACGGCCAGCTGCGTCTTGCCCAGGCGGGCCCGGGCCAGCCCGTCGGCCAGCAGCTCGCGCAGCTCTCCGAGTGCCGCGGCAGGTTCCGTCCACCCGTCATCCATGTGCCTGCCCCCCGGCCGGTTGTGTTCGCCGGTGTTCATCATCGTGCGCCCGGACCCCGGCGGACACCGTTTCCGTGACCTTGGGTCACATTCAACGCCCCGTCGTCCGCAGGGAGTTCGCCGTGTCCGGTCTCGCCGTCGTCCTGATCACCGCCACGCTGGTGGTCGTCCTCGCGCTGCTGGCCGCCGCTGGCGCGGGCAAACTCGCCCGCATGGACGGCGCCACCTACCCCGTTGCCGTCACTCGGGCCGCCGTCGCCTTCGCCGCCACTCTCACCCTCGCCGCCGCCCTCACCGGCGCACTCGCCCAGGTCATCCCCTGAACTCCCGGACGGGAACACCGATCCACCAGCACCCGGCCCGGCCGTCGCCCTCAGCACCTGATCCCGAGCGCCCCGGGCGATGACCAGGCAGGCTGAGTCTGTGTGCACGTACGAAGTCCGGGCCCAGCTCGTGGAGGACGCGGCCGTGGTCGCGGTGACGTGGGCATCGGCGGCGGGTCCTGGGTGCGCTGGCCGGATTCGACGGGCCGGGCCGGCGGGGAGCTCGTCACGGAAGACCGCCAGCGGCCTGTCGCTTGGTCGGTGCGCGCTGACGAGCGGGCGACGGTGGTCACCTCGCGGGCTCCCGAGGCGCGAGGCGGACAGCGTCGCGGCTGTGGTCATGGCTTCGGCCCGCTGGCTGGAGGAGGGGGACGTGATCTTGGGGTGGCCGGACGGCCAGGTGATCCGGGTGCCGGGGCCCTGGGCCAGTCCGGAGGGGCGGGTGGACATAGAGGTTGACGGCGTGGCGGCCGAGATCGACGCGCACGAGCAGATCGAGGTCCTGGCCCGGTACGGGATGGCTGTGCCGCGGGCCTTCGCCGATGCCGCCCGCCTGTGCCGTCCCGGCGAGCCGGGCACCGTGGGCCACGAGCGCCTGATGGCCTCGGCCAGCCGCGGCACGGGCCCGGTGTGGCGATCTGCGGTACGCCGAGGAGGCGGCACGCAGGATCACCAGCCCGGTCCTCCACTCCCTGGAGTCCAGGCGCAGGGCCTGCGTGTGCGGCTGCTGAGAGCGGACCGGGGCCCGGGTCAACCCCGTGCGGCGGCCGCCACCCTGCGATGAACTACGCCACCTGCACAGGTGATGATCCGACCGCTGCGGGCCCGTGACGGCAGCGGCACTGATATCCCCTGTGCGTGATCACAAATCTGAGGCGTGTCTCCATGGCCGCTGCCGCGGTGCGCCCACGCGTGGTGTGCGCCGAGGCACTGCTCGCGCGGATGGCGGGGGCGGATGTTCATGCGGTCTGTACAAGCCAGTTGACAGTAAGTAGCGTCCGTGACGTCACGTGCTCCTCCGAACCGGAAGGTGATTCCGTGATCCACGACTTCGACCCTCCGCCGCGCCGGCCCCAGACGTTTGACGACCTCTTCGCCAGCAAGGCCGTCCGGCGCGTCCAGTCTCCGGCCGAGTCCCATGAGTACAAGAAGGCCCAGGGCTCGTCGGACGGCGCCCACACCTACGACACCACCTCCATCTGATCCCGCCCGCAGCCCGAACCGACCCGGCTGCACCGCCCACTGCGGAGTGTCCGTGCTGACCCTGCGCCTCACCCCGTACGCGGACGACACCTGGCAGTGGCACCGGGACCGGTACCGGACCCGTGACCGCCGCAGCGAGATCGTCCCCCTGCACCACCCGATGGCCGAGCACCTGGCCGTGACGGATGGACGCCGGACCCTGCTGTCCGTCCGGGAACGCGCCGCCGGACGGCCACCATGCGACCCGGCCGTCCGGCACCTGGCCCGCGAGGAGTACGAGCAAGCCCGCGCTCTCGCGCAGCGGTGGCCGGCCGACTACATCCTGGTGGAGACCGTTCCCCAGGACCCGGTCCGGATTACCGCCGGAGCCTGCCGCACCACACCGCTCTACCTCGCCCACGACAGCAACACCCTGCACGGATCCTGGGACATGGGCGACCTGCGGCCCCACGCGCAACGCCTCAACACAAGGGAGGCCGCCCGCCTCCTCCTCTACCGCCCCCGCTACACCACGACACCCTCTTCACCGGGATCCACCGGCTGACCGAGCGCTCCAGCGCCCACTACGGTGGCCACCTCTTCCTGCGCTACCCCGCACCCGCCCTCCACTGCGGACCCCGGGACCTCGCACCGGATGCCGACGTCCAAGCCGCGTTCGTCCAGGTTCTCGACGACGCCCTCGACCTGCGTCCTTTGGACCCGGACCGGTCCCACTTCCACCTGACCGGCGGATTCGACTCCGCCACGATCGCCACCCGCGCCGCCGAGCGCTACCCAGGACGCCTGAACACCTCGGCACTACTGATCGCCGGGCCCGGCCGAGCGCAGCAGGTCCGGCGCCGCAATGAGATGCGCACCGCTGTGCCGTTCGGCCCTGTCGACGCGCTGGTCGACGCCCTGACGCACTTACCCCTGCACCCTGAGTGCCAACGGGTCCGTGGAGCGTTGATCAGCCCGTACGAGGATCCCCTGCACTACCCCTTCGTGACTCTGGCCCAGCGGATCGCCGACAGCGGCGCTCACACCGTGGTCACCGGGATCGGCGGCGACGAGATGGTCGCCCTTTCCCAGGAGGAATATCCGCACCGCGCCTCCGGATCCCTGAAGGATGCTGAATCGCTGCCCTGGATCGGGGCGCGCGTCGTCCAAGTCGCGCCCTTCGGCGACGACGGCATCGCACCGGCGGCAGCGGTGAACAGCATGACCCTGCTGTCCCTCGAGAGCGCGGCACCGGTCATGCTCCGCGCCGGACTGTGGCCGCTGCACCCCTTCGCCGACACCGGCATGGTGGCACTCGGCGAAGCACTGCCCATCGACTGGCGCGAACTCAAACAGCTCCAGCGCCGCCGACTGGCCTCGCTCGGCATGAGCAACGCGGTGACCCGACCGGCCGAACGCGAAAGTTTCGCCGAGGTCGTCGCACAGGCACTGATCCGGCACGGCAAGGACCTGCTGGCCGACATGCTCAACACCGGCTCCCCCCTCTTCGAAACAGAGCTCATCGACCCCGACGGCCTGCGTACCGCACTCAGCGAAATGAACCACGGGACCTACGACGAGATGAGGCACTCCCAGCTGATCGAGGTCATCCACCTCCACCTCGCCGCCACCGCCTACCTGTAACCCCCAGGTCCGCTACGCGAACGGGGAGACGATGCCCCTGAACCGGTCCTGAAGATCTGCCACCCGCTCGGCACGCCGCCCCATCAGAAACATCGGCCCCCGAGACTTCTGCATCTCATGCACCACCGCGAACCCCTGCCGCCGGTAATAGGCCACCAGCCCCGGGAACCGGCAGCCGCGCCGCACCCACACCCGGCCCTCCTCGAAGGCCCGGTCCACCGCCCACAGAGCCAGCAGAGCTCCCGGCTTCCACGCACGCACGGCAGGGTCGGTGACCGTCGTATAGAGGTAGAGCGCCGACTCGTTCAGTTCCTGCTCGGTCCACGCCATCGCAGGGGTCGAATCCGTCACCGTGGTGCAGCCCACCGGCTTCCCGTCCGCCTCCAGGATCCACGTCGACCCGTCCGGATTGGCCGTCAGCCCACTGACGACCCCGACATCCTGACGCCAGCTCGGCCACCCTCTCTCCTCCAGCCAGACGGACCGCGCCAGCACGATCGCCTCCACCGCAGGACCGTCCTCCCGTACAGCCGGCCGGACACCGAACCGGACACCAGATCCACCCGTGCCAGAGGCTCCGCTCGGACCAAGACCTGCCACATGCGCAACCGGCTTTTCGCTCATGAAGGCCACCGTACCGAGGAATGACAGTGCAGGGGCGGGTACCCGTCTCGAAAGGCCGCGGCGGGCTGAAAGCGGACGAAGGGCACGCCGTGCGTGGCGAGGTCGGTGAGCTGGTTCTCCCCGTAGAACACCAGGACGTTCCGCCCGGCGGGCAGGTCAGGCGCTGCGTGCCTGGACCGCCGGGACTGCGGCGCTGATCGCCGAATGGTCCCCCCGGCAGCGCCGGGCACTGCGGCACATCGATGAGGCCGCCGCTCTCGCACCGGCCGGTGAATCACGCATCCGCATCGCCGCGATCAAAGCCAGAACCGCCGCCCGCATCGGCGATAACCGGCGCGCCACCGCAGCGCTCGAACGCCTGCGCGCCGCCCAGGACGAGACCCCGGTTCCGGACCGCCTCGTCGACTTCGGCGGAATCCTCACCTTCCCCCAGACGAAGCAGGACTACTACATCGGCGCGACGTACGCCCTGCTCGGCCGGCACGCCGAGGCGGAACGCTACGCCGTCCGCGCGATCGACCAGTACACCCGTGGTCCCCGCGAGGAACGCTCCTACGGTGACGAGGCCCTGGCCGGCATCGACGTCATCACCGCGCGGCTGGCCCAGGGCGACCTCGAAGCGGCGGCTACCGTGCTGCGGCGCGTCCTGAGCCTTCCGCCGGGCCGGCGCATCCAGCAGCTGGGCGGCGGACTGGAACGCGTCACCGACGCGCTGCGGCAGCCCGCCCTGCGGTCCAGTCCCGCCGCGCGGGACCTCACCGAACTGGCCCGGGAATTCAGGGTCCTCGACGGCGGCAGCGCGCTACCGTCTCCGGAATGAGGATCATGCGCGCCGCTCCCCAGGACGCCGTCCACGAGGTCTGCTCCCGGCTCGGCCTCTCGCGCCGCGGGCTGACGGCGATACGCAGCCACGCGACCCCCGTGTTCCTCCTGCCCGGCCCTGGCGTTGTCGCCCGCGTGAAACCCCGCTCGGAGGCGGTTTCCGTGGCCCGGCAGATCGCGCTGGTGCGGTGGCTGCTCGATCAGCAGTTCCCCGCTGCGGAGCCCCTGCCGGTGCCCCAGCCGATCGAGGTTGACACGCATGTGGTGACCCTGTGGGTGCACTACCCGCAGACCCGGACCGAGCCCCCGCCCCCGAGCGCCCTCGGCTCCCTGCTGAAAGACCTGCACCGGCTCCCGTATCCGCCGGTGGAACTACGCCCGTATCAGCCGCTCGCATCGCTGCGGAAGACCGTGGCACACAGCGCGAACCTCGCACCGTACGACCGCCGCTGGCTGAGAGAGACCATCGACGAGGTCCTGCGCGCCTACCACCAACTGCACTTCCCTCTCGGCCACGGGTTCATCCACGGCGACGCCTACCCCGGCAACACCCTCTGGGACGGCACCGAGGTGCGTCTCGGCGACTGGGACGAAGCCGCCACCGGCCCCAGAGAGCTCGACCTCGCCAACACCTTCCAGGGCACCCGCTTCGGCCGCACGCCACAGCAGATCGCGGCATTCGTCCGGCACTACGGCCACGACCCCTCGCACTGGAACGGACTGCCCACGCTGATCAGAATGCGAGACCTGCAAACCCTGGGGTCGTTCATCCGCCGCGCCGGCACTGGCGACCCGGCAGCAGTCGCACAGCTCCAGCACCGCCTGACGACACTGCGTACCGGACAGGCACACGCCCGATGGGACATCCACTGAACGATCCCTGCACATCCGCGCCCGACCAGGCGCGGGCCGTCCTCTTCGCGCGGCGGCCGTGCTGATCAGCACCTGTCGATGGACCAGTCCGGCCGTGTGGCGTCCGGCTCAGTGCACCGCCCGGGGATTCGTGCGAGCCCCTTCCCGGGGTCCTGATCTCCTGGCGCTCGGGTTTCACCAGGCACGTGCCGGACTGCTGGTCGGCGGCGTCGTGCGGCCGGTTTGCGGTTCTCACGTGTGGGGGTGGCCGAGCCAGAAGGCGGCGACGGATGGGTGGTCAATGCCGGTGGTGGAGCCGTCGTGGGGGAGGAGTTCGGTGGGGGCGATGCATCCGTCGCCGGGTGCGAGCCGGATGCGCAGGCAGTGCACCCGGTGCGCCGAACACGCCGGCAACTGGCACCTGCGCGCCACCGCCCTCAACTGGCGTGCACGCCAAGCCATCTGGTCCAACGCACCCGACGCCGGACTCACCCACGCCGAGAACGGACTCATCCGCTCCGACCGCCTCACCCCCCGCGAGCAAGCCATGCTCCACAACGCCCGGGCACGGGCGTGGGCGAAAATGGGCCGCCACCAGGAACCCTCACCGCCGTCGGCACGTCCGACGACATCTTCGCCTACGCCACCGACGGCGAAGACGGCCCCTGGATGGCCTACTACGATCACGCCCAGCACCACGGCGACACCGGCCACGCCCTCTTCGACCTCGCCCTCCTGCCCGGCCAGTCCTCCCACGCGGCCGCGACTCGGCTCCAGACAGCGATCAAGCACCATGGCGACGACTACGTACGCTCCCGGGCCCTGTCAGGCACCAAACTGGCCACCCTCATCATGACCAGCGGCGATCCCCATCACGCAGCAGCCATCGGCAACCGTGCCCTCGACGAAGTCGGGCAACTCCGCTCCCGGCGTGCCTTCGACGACCTCCGAGCCCTCGCCCACGCAAGCCACCCCTACCGTCGCAAGCCGGATATCGCCGAGCTGCGCCGCTGTATCGCCACCACCATCAGCTCGTGAACCAGCACCTCCAGCACGCACGTTCCCTCCTCGACCGGATCCTCGATACGGCACGGATCTCCGCATCGGGCGCAGAACCCATCCGGCTCGCCGCGAACGATCTCTGGCGGCTGCCCGCGGGCATCGTCGTCCGGATCGCCCGCTCCGGACAGGACCAGGCAGCCCGCCGTGAAGTAGCAGTGACCCGATGGCTCCACGGCCAGGGCTTCCCCGCGGTCAGACCCCTGCCCATGGACCAGCCCGTCCACGCGGCGGGGCACGCCGCCACGTTCTGGGAAGAACTCCCGCCTCACGTGCACGGTACCCGGGCCGATCTCGCACCGCTGCTCCGGCGATTCCACGCCCTGCCCGCCCCCTCCGTCCTGGGCCTGGAGCCCCTCGATCCGTTCGTCAGACTCACCGAACGGATCACCGGCACCCGCAACCTCGCCACCGCCGACCGCAGCTTCCTGCTCCCACTGTGCGGAAACCCTCCGCACACGATGGGCGTCCCTGGCCGGCCGCAGACCCCGCCGACTCGTCCACGGCGACGCCTGGACAGGGAACTGTGCGGTCACCGCTGACGGCCGCGCACTGCTACCTCCACCGCGGTCGCCGCGGACACCTTCGGCAGTCTCGATGCGACGTCCTACCGTCAGTTCACCGACGCCTACGGCTCCGAGTCCGCACCGGAGAGGACTATCCGACGCTCCGGGCGATACGCGAACTGCGGCTGACCACCTTCGCGTTCCAGGCCGCCGACCGCGACACCCGGGCCCTGGCACAGGCACACCACCGCATCTCCTGCCTGAAAGGAGAACAAGGCCCCCGCCCGACGAGCGAGCACTCCACACAACACCAACCACGCTGGTCAAAGCCGCGTAACCCGTGTTCAAAGATAAGGGGCAAGACCCCCCAGTTGTACGCCGGCCGCCACCGCCTTCGCAGCGGAGTCAAGGGCGGACCTCCAGCTGTCGTGTGACCCTGGTCATCCGCGCGGCCTTGAGTGCCCCGCTTCGCCGCTGCCCGGCCTCCTGCTCCGGGCTGGAAGTGCCCCGACGGGTTATCGATCCGCCACCGCCTCGCCCTTTGAGTGTCCGCACAGACATGCAGACACTCCCTATGTCACAACATAGTGCCAATGGTGCTGTCACGGGATAAAGTGCAGAAGTGATTGGCATCGATCGCGGCGACTGTACGTGCGTGCCAGGGCTGGGCACGCGCAACCCGACCGCGTACGCGTGCGTACGCGCGTCTGTCGCCGGAACCCAGACGCTCGAGATCAAACAGAAGATCAAACAGAACAGATGCACCGGACCCGCGCTCCATTCACCGCTCCGGCGGCCTGACGGTGCCAAAGGGGCGGTTCTGCACCGCGCGCACCGTCGCATCGCCCGCGACGGACGGCTTCGGCTGCCGCGCGGTGGCGCTGCCGCCAGGACCAGGCCGGTCCCGTCGTGACCGCATACCTCCCTCGCCCGGGCGACAAGCCGCTGGTGGGAGGAGTCACCGTCCGGGACCTGGTCGAGCTTCGGCACCTCCAGGCGACCCCGCTCGCCGGCGAGGAGGGTCTGGACCGTCAGGTGTCATGGGCACACGTGAGCGACGCCTTCGACCCCTGGAACTGGCTGGAGCCCGGAGATCTCGTGCTGACCTGTGGCTACATCGTTCCGGAGGAGCCGGCGGCGCAGGCCCGTTTCGTGGAGAAGATGGCCGCGTCCGGTCTGAGTGGCATCGTGATCGGGGAGGACGCGCGCCGTCCGCATCTCTCCGACGAACTGCTCGCCGCGGCTGACCGTGTCGGATTCCCCGTGATCGAGGGTGCGCACACCGTCGGCTTCGCACAGTACGTTCGGTTCGTCGCCGCCGCCAACGCCCGAGGTGAGGACCGGTCTTTCATCCAGATCGCCCGGGTGCACGGCGAGGTGATGGCAAGCCTGCGCGAGAAGCTCGCGGGCACGGAGTTCGTGGACCGCCTCAGCAGCGTGGTGAGCTGCACCCTGCACGTTGTCGACCCTGAGATGTGGGAACCGCTGATCCGCGGCGGCGGCGCCCCCGGACACGCGTGGAAGGCCGCATACGACGAGGAGGTCCGCCGCTCCTCCGGCCGCGCGCCATTCGTGATGCATCTGGCTGTCGGCGACCGGACGGCCCTGACCATGCCGATCCCCAGCGAACGCTCTGCCTGCCTCATCGCCCTCCCCGACGGGAACTCGGACCCGCAGCTGGCGGTCCTGCAGCAAGTCGCCGCCGCGTGCGCGCTGGAGATCGGCCGCGTCGACGCGGCTGTGGAACGCTCCCGCCGATCGGGGGCAGGGCTGCTGAACGACGCCCTGAACGGCCGGCTTGAACCAGCGGTCCTGACCGCGCTCTTCCACGAGCGCCGTCTGCGGGGCGACCTGCGTGCTCTGGCGGTCGACGGCCACCCCGCCGCAGTCGACAGGCTCGCACGCAGATGGCTGATCCGGGGCATTCCGTTCCTGCTCGTTGAGACAGGCCAGGTCGCCGTTGCGGTGGTCCGGGCCGACGACGTCCCGCCGACCGACCTTGAGGAGCGCACCAGGCTGGAACGGTGGCGTGCCGGGCTGAGCCCCCCGTTCGTGGAGACCGGCAACCTGGGCGATGCCGTCCGCCAGGCCCGGTGGGCACTGGAGACCGTCAGCCCGGACGGCTCGGCGCTCGCGCTCTACGGCGACGGCAGCCCGTCCTTCCTCCCGCGGACGCTCGCCGAGTCCGAACTGACCGCCACCCGCGTGCTGGGCCCGCTCATCGAGTACGACCGCGAGCAGGGTACCCAGCTGATCAAGACACTCCAGGTGTACCTGGAGTGCGATCGCTCGCCAAGCCGGGCAGGCGAATTGCTCTTCATCCATACGCAGACCGTTAATTACCGGATGACGCGGATCCAGGAACTGACGGGCCGCTCGATGCGTTCCACCGGGGACGTGAGCGAGCTCTGGTTCGCCCTGCGGGCGCTGGCGCTCTCCCGGACAGCTCAGTAGCGGTGGCGCGCGGCGAACACCTGTCCCCGCATATGGCCCTGGGTGCGCGGGTTATCGCGCGGCACAGTGGGCAGTCCGGGGCCGGGATGCCAGGCTGCATCGGGCTATGGGTCGACAGCACGAGGGAGCAGTCATGGGCAAGCCATTCGAGGGACGCAGTGTGATCGTCACCGGGGTCGCCTCCGGTCTCGGAAGTGCCTTGGCACAAGAGTTCGCAGCCGAAGGCGCGCAGGTCCTGGGCTGCGACGTCAACGATGAGGCGGGGGCTGCCGTCATGGACGGTATCGGCATCTACCGCCACACAGATGTTTCCAGGGAGTCTGAGGTCGAGGCGCTCGTAGACGACGCGGTACGGCGGTTCGGCCGACTGGACGTCATGGTCAACAACGCCGCGATCCAGGTCGAGGAGGAGCTGGCAGACACGACCGAAGAACAGTTTGACCGCGTCCTGGCCGTCAATCTGAAGGGCCCGTTCTTCGGCTGCAAGCACGCTATCCGCGTGATGCGCGGCGCGGGCGGCGGCGCGATCGTCAACGTGTCATCCGTCCTCGCCCTGGCAGGTGACCCCATGCTCGCCGCCTACGGCGCCGCGAAGGGAGGAGTACTCGCGCTGACCAAGTCGGCCGCGGTGAAGTACGGGCGTGAGAAGATCCGCTGCAACGCTGTCTGCCCCGGTGACATGGAGACCCCGCTTGTCGAGGCGTACTTCGCCGCAGCGGAGGATCCCGCAGCTCTGCGCGCGCAGGCCGAGGGCGAGTATCCGCTGGGCCGGATCGGCCAGCCGCGCGAGATCGCCCGGGCTGTCCTCTTCCTGGCGTCTGACGACGCGTGCTTCGTCACCGGTGAGGCGCTCGTCGTCGACGGCGGACTGCTCGCCGAGTGCTACTGACTGATGGGCCTGTGCTTCGATCCGCACTGGCTCTGCCGCAGGCCGGAGTACCGGCGGATGAAGAACCAGGACACAGCGCCTGCGGTCCGCCGGGGGTGCAGATCCACCAGATCGTCGGCAAGATCCACGACCACGCTGTACTCCGGTACGCAGGCCTGCCTCCTCCCCTCTGAGCGGTCTTCCCGGAGACGCGTCCGTATGCGTCGCACAGCGGCGGTCGCGGGACCTCCCACGCGATCACCGAGTCGCCGATCCGCTCCCCGCGCTCGCCGGCGGACTCGGTCGCAGCCGTCGGGGCTCCCGTGCCCGCCTCCACTCGACGAGCTGCCCGAGGAGCACCCTCTCCTGCCGTCCAGAGCAGCATCAGGTACGTGTCCGGCCGCAGGCCGGAGCCTCGATGACGTCCTGGCGGTCAGGCTGCCCAACCCCACCCAAGATCGGAGATCTCCATGCGAAGGCTGGGTCTTGTCCACACTGTCTCCCGACTCGCGCCGACGTTCGCCGAACTCGCCGCAGAGTTGCTCCCCGCCGTCGAAACGACCGTCATCACCGACGAGCTCCTCCTCAAACGGACAGTCCGCGACGGCGCGGTCGACAACCTGACGCACGACCGGCTCCGTGGCCACATCACCGCGCTTGCCGACTTCGGTGTCGACGCCGTATTGGTGACCTGTTCCTCGGTCGGCCGCGTGGTGGACGATATCGCGCAAGCGGCGGACGTTCCTGTCCTGAGGGTCGACCGTGCCATGGCCGAGCGCGCCGTCGTGCTCGGTTCCACCGTCGGCGTCCTCGCCACCCTGCCCACCACGCTCCACCCGACCACCGCACTCGTCGAGGCGGCCGCGCGCGCGGCCGGCCGGACCGTAACGGTCGTCCCGCAGCTTTGCGACGGCGCGTTCGCCGCGCTGGACCGCGGTGACGGCACACGGCACGACGCGATCATCGCCGGGGAACTCGACCGCCTGACAGCCCGCGCCGACGTGGTCGTGCTCGCCCAGGCATCGATGGCACGGATCGCCGCCGCGCGGCCTGCGGGAGGCACGCCCGTGCTGTCGAGCCCCCGGCTCGCGATGGAGCGTCTCGCCGAGCGCGGGGCAGTCGCCGGACATACGTAGGCGTCCTCCTCCGACCATTCCCGCCTACTCCTGTACGGGGTGATGAGTGCCCGGCCGAGGTTGGTGCAGCGCGCTAATGGTGGGGGTCTGAAGGATGCTCCAGCATGGCTGCCATGAACCACGAATGGACGCCCAGAATCCTTGGTCTCGGCGGCACGACCCGTGAGGGGTCCTCGTCCGAGCGCGCGCTACGCGCCGCTCTGGATCTCGCCGAACGTGCCGGCGCCGAGACCGACCTCCTCCTCGCCCGCGACCTGGAGTTCCCGGCATACGCTCCCGAACGAGGGGTACCCAGTCCGCAAGTCGGCCGCCTGCTGGAGCTTGTCCGCCGAGCCGACGGGCTGATCGTCGCCAGTCCGGGATTCCACGGTGGCCCGTCGGGCCTCATCAAGAACGCGCTGGACCATTTGGAGGAGCTGCGCGAGGACGAACGGCCCTATCTGGACGGCCGCGCGGTCGGGTGCATCGTCTGTGCGGCCGGATGGCAAACGACGACAACCACCCTCGCGGCGCTGCGGTCAACCACTCACGCGTTGCGGGGCTGGCCGACGCCTCTCGGCGTTACGATCAACTCGGTCCCGGTCGGCGGCGTGGATCCGATCGCGGCCGCCGCGCCACAGCTCGGTGTCCTCGTCAGCCAGGTCGTCGGGCTGGCACGCTGGCAGCGGGCAGAAGCCACATCAGAGGTGAAGGTCGGGGCGCACGCAGCGCCGTGACCGCAGTTCGGACCGCTCGTTCGCCGTGGCGGCTCTTGAGGCCGTACCCGGCACAAGACAGAGACAGCCCCGGCGCCGCGCATCCGGAAAGATCTCGTCAGCGCCGATCTGCGACAACGCCGGGTACGGCCGTGGCGAAGCGGTCACCGCAGTGGCCACCCGGACCGGCGAACCAGCTCTCAACCCGTACCTGCCCCCGGCTACCGAGCCGACGGCCCGAACTGCGCGCACATTCCTGCGGCACGAGATGAACACCGGCCCGAGCCCCACCTGGCGGCACACATGGCAGGACTCGAAGGTTGGTCCCGACCCGGACGAGGAAGTGACGTGATCCCCATGACCCCCGGCAGACC
>NZ_JBSGUP010000027.1:0-30734 GCF_053607985.1 Streptomyces sp. NPDC055078 | reverse complement strand
CTCTCGGCCCCGTCCCCACCGCCGGTTTCCGCCTCACGCCGGGCGCGTGAACGCGTCCCGCACCTTCCGCGCCGCCCGCGCGATGTCCGCCATCGCGTCGTCGTCGGCCATCAGCAGATGCTGCCGCACCCACACCGTCGCCTCGGCCTCCGCCTCCGCCACCGGGCACGGCCGGGCGTACTCGGCGAGCGACGGCTCCACCGACAGCGAGCGGTAGCCGGCGTCGAGCGGGATGCCCTCCGCCGCCATCCCGGCGATGAAGTCGCCCTTCGTACGGCCCCCGAACGCCTCCGCGTCGTACCGCAGCAGCGCCAGGTGCCAGGTGTGCCGCTCGGTGTCCGGGGGCGCCGGGCGCACCGACAGGCCCTCGACGTCCGCCAGCGCGTCCGCGAGCACCGCAGCGGAGCGCGTCCGCCGGTCGATCTGCGCGGGCAACCGCGCGAGCTGCGGCCGGAGTACGGCCGCCTGGAAGCCGGTCATCCGCAGGTTCCAGCCCAGCGAGGGGTGCTCGTACCAGCCGCCGTCCAGCTTCCGCCCGACGTTGTGCAGGGACCACAGCCGCTCGTACGTCCCTCGGTCGGCGGTGACGATGACGCCGCCTTCCCCCGCCGTCATGGCCTTGCTCGCCTGGAAGCTGAAGCAGCCCGCGTCGCCCAGGGTCCCCGCCGCCCGCCCGCCGCGCACCGCGCCGTGCGCCTGGGCCGCGTCCTCCACGACCGGCACCCCGGGCGTGCCGGCGTCGGCCACCGCCCCCGAGATATGGACCGTCATGACGGCCCTCGTCCGCGGTCCGACGAGGGCGGCGACCGCCTCGGGATCGACGAGGAGCGTGTCGGGGTGTACATCCGCGGGCACCGGCCGGGCACCCGCCAGTACCGCCGCGGAGGCGCTGGCGACGAAGGTGTACGCCGGGACGATCACCTCGTCGCCGGGCTCGACGCCCACCGCGCGCAGGGCGAGGAACAGCCCCACGGTGTTGTTGACGGTGCACACCCCGTACGGCACGCCCACCGTCTTCGCGAACGCGGCGGCGAAGTCCTCGACCTCCGGCCCGTCGGTCGCGCCCCACCGGCCGCTGTCGAGCACGGCCAGCAGCGCCGCGCGCTGCTCGTCGGTGGCGGGCGGCGGCCACTCGGGCCAGGGTGCGGTGCGTACAGGTGACGACATCACAAGAGCCCCTTCATGGTTCCGTGGAGGATCTGCGCACGCTCCGCCCCGGAAAGCTCCGCCAGCATCACGCGGCCGAGCCCGACCCGCAGGTCGAGGAAGACGGCGTCCGAGCCGAACGCGATCCGCTCGGCGCCCACCTCCCGCACCAGCCGGACGAGGTGCCGCGCCGTCATCCGCGAACCGCAGGTCTCCAGCACGAGGTTCGGGGCCACCGCCGCCGCGCGCGCCGCCGCGGCGAACCCCTCGGGCCACAGCCCGGCGTGCCCCATGAGGACGGGCAGCGCCGGGTAGCGCGGGCCGACCGAGGCGAAGCGCGCGGGGTCGGACCAGGGCGAGCCGTACTGACCGTGGGAGAGCACGGGCACGCCGCGCTCCGCCGCGATCTCGAAGGCTTCGGTGTACGCGGGCGAGTCCAGCTCGGCTTCGTGGACGTCCGGGTGGAGCTTGACACCGGCCATGCCGGGCACGTCCAGCAGGTCGCGCAGCCGGGCGCCGGCTTCCGGGTCGTGCGGCTGGTAGACGGCGTAGCCGAGGAGGCGCCCCGGGTGCCGGGCCAGTTCGGCCACGAGCAGCGCGTTGCCGGTGCGGGCGTCGGGGCCGACGGCCAGCAGGTGGGAGACGCACGCCTGGGCGACGCCGCAGCGGTCCATCACGGCGAGCAGGCTCGCCGCGGAGCCGTCGGGGATCGCGAAGTTGAACCAGCGGCCCAGGTGCGCGTGTGCGTCGATGACATTCATCCGGCCTCCCCCCGTCCGGCCCCGCGCCGTCCCGCTTCCCGGCCTCCGGCCTCCGGGCCCCCGGCTTCCCGGTCCCCGGCCTCCCGTCGCGCCTCCCGCAGAAGCCGGTCGGCGTTGCCCGCGGCGATCCGTGCGACGTCCGCCTCCGGCAGGTCGAGGTGGTCGAGCTGGAAGCGCGGCCCGGCGTCGTCGGTCAGGGGCGAGCCGGTGCCGAACAGCACGCGGTGCGGCCCGAAGTGCTCGGCGACCCACTCGACCTGGCGGTGGCCGCAGAGCGTGGCGGTGTCGACGTGCAGGTGCTCGCAGCGGCTCAGGAGATCGGCCAGTTCGCGCAGGCCGCGGTACCCGGTGCTGGTGAGGACGACCGGCGGCATGCCCGTACGGCGGGAGAGGTGGCGCCGGCCGGCGGCGTCGAGCTGGTCCCAGTCGATCAGGGTCACGGTGCGCCGCTCACCCAGCAGCCGGAGCAGCCGGGCGCCGTCGCTGTCGCTGTCGCTGTCGCCGTAGCCGTCGCCCTCGCTGCCGCCGTCGCCGAGCGAGAAGCGGTGCGCCGCCGGGTAGAGCCGTACCACCGGCACCGGCGGCGGTTCCCCCGTGCCGAGCGGGCCGGGGATCACCACCGGCACGGCCGGCAGCCGGGGGTCCTCCCCGACCGGCGGCACGGTCAGCGGGTCGCCGTAGACCGCGTGTGAGTGCACCACCCACGCCTCGTCGATGCGCAGCCTGTCCAGCTCCGCGCGCATCCCGTCCGCGTCGCGCCCGGGTACGTCGTCGTGCGGTACGGGCCCGAGGATCCGGTTCACGTCGACGACCCTCACGACTTCAGCCCCGTCGTCGCGATGCTGTCCGTCAGATACCGCTGGAGCAGCCCGAAGACGAGCAGGCACGGTACGACGGTGATGGTCGCCCCCGCCATGACCTGGTTGATCGTCACGTTCTCGCCGTCGAGCGTGGCCAGCCCCACGGTCAGCGTGTGCATGTCCCCGGACTGGGCGATGACCAGGGGCCACAGGAAGTCGTTCCAGTGCCACAGGAAGACGAACACGCCGAGCGTCGCCATGATCGGCCGGATCAGCGGGAGGACGATCGTGAGATAGATCCGCCACTCCGATGCGCCGTCGATCTTCGCGGCCTCGAACAGCTCGTCCGGCAGCTGCATGATGAACTGCCGCATCAGGAAGACGGCCTGGGAGTTGGCGAGGGTGGGGACGATCATCCCCCAGTACGTGTCCACCCCGCCCAGCTCGGAGATGAGGATGTAGTACGGGATGAGCGTGGCCTGGAACGGCACCATCAGGGTCGCCAGGAACGACCAGAACATGATCTCCCGGCCGGGGAAGCGCTTCTTGGCGAAGGCGTAGCCGGCCATGGAGGCGAACAGCAGGATGAACACGACGGAGACCACGGAGTAGATCGTCGAGTTCAGCGCCCAGCGCAGGATGTCGGAACTGCCGAGCACCTCGTCGAAGTTCGCCAGGGTGGCCCGGGTGACGTCGAACGCCCCCGGCAGGGTCCTGCCGCTGTGCGGGGCGAAGGCGACCAGCACCATCACGGCGAACGGCGCGACGGTGACGAACGCCACCAGCACCAGCAGCGTCGGCAGCCCGAGCCGCGCCGGGCCCCGGTCCGGCCGCGCCGGCCTCGGCGCCCGGCCCCCGCCCCTGTCCTTGCCCCCGCCCCTGTCCTTGCCGCCGCCGTCGTCGGCGTTCTTGTCCGGGGGGACGTTGTCGCGGGTGAGCAGAGCCATCAGTCGTCCCTCCCGATCAACCACCGCTGGATCAGCGAGAAGACCAGTACGACCACGAAGAGCACGAGTCCCAGTGCGCTGGCGTAGCCGAAGTCGAAGTATTTGAAGCCGGTGTCGTAGAGGAAGTAGACGAGGCTGTAGCTGGAGCGGACCGGTCCGCCGGCCGTCATGACGTACATCTGGTCGAAGACCTGGAACGCCTGGATGGCCTCGATGACCAGCACGAAGAACAGCACCGGCCGCAGCATCGGCAGGGTGATGTGACGGAAGCGCTGCCAGCCGCCGGCGCCGTCGATCGTCGCGGCCTCCGTGACGGCCTTCGGTATCGACTGTAGGCCGGCGAGCAGGATGAGCATCGAGTAGCCGAAGCCCTTCCACGCCGATGTCGCCGCGATCGAGGGCAGTACGAGCGAGTCGCTGCCGAGGAAGTCGACGGAGCCGAAGGACAGGGCGCCGAGGGCGGAGTTGAGCAGGCCGTCCTCGACCTCGTAGATCCACTTCCAGACGACGGCGGCCAGCACGATGCTGGTGACGTACGGCAGGAAGAACACCCCGCGGAAGAAACCGCGCAGCCAGATCGTGCGGTGCAGCAGCATGGCGGTGCCGAGGGCGATGCCGACCGTCAGCGGGACGTAGACGGCGGTGTACAGGGCGGTGACGCCGAGGCTCTCCCAGAACAGATCGTCGTCGATCAGCCGGGAGTAGTTCTCGGCCCCGATGAACTCCCATGCACCGCTGAGCCGGTAGTCGGTCAGCGAGAGAAACCCCGCCCCGAGCACCGGGCCGAAGCGGAACATCGTGAACAGAAGGAGCATCGGGGCCACGAACAGCAGCCCCGCGCGTGCGTCGTGCCGGCGCAGCGGCGCGGTCTTCCGCATCCCGCGGCTACCGCTGCCTGGCCAGCAGGGCGTCGGCCTGCTCGGCCGCCGCGTCGAGGGCGTCCTTGGGAGACTTCTTGCCGGTGATCGCCGCCTGGATCTCCGGGGCGAGGATGCCCATGAGCTGGCGGGAGACGGGGTTGGACTCACCGGGGACGACGACGGACAGGGCGTCCCGTAGCTGTTTGGCGTACGGGCTGGCGGAGGGCACGGTGACGTCCGTACGCGGCGAGAGGAAGCCGGTCTTCTTGTTGAGGCTGATGATCTGGTCCGGCTGGGTCATGAACTCGATGAACTGCTCCGCGCCCTTGATGTTGCCCTTGGCGTTGATGCCGAGGGCGCCGGGGACGCCGAAGGCGACCTGCTTCTCGCCGGTGAGCGGGGCGCCGACGAGGACGTTCTCCTTGCCCCACGCCTTCTCCGCGACGCCGAAGTCGATGCCGGAGTTGGTGAAGCCCATCGCGACCTGCTGTTTGCCGAGCGCCTGGTCGGCCACGACGTTGGTGTTCGTCAGCGTGGACTTGGGGACGGCGCCCTGCTGGTAGAGGTCGGTGAGGAAGGTCAGGGCCTCGACGCCCTTGCCGTCGTTGAACGCGGCACTCTTGCCGTCCTCGCTGAAGATCTTGCCACCGGCCTGCCAGAGCAGCGGGTAGAAGTTCAGGTTCAGGGTGGCCTCGTTGCTGGCGGAGTAGTCCAGCGTGGCCAGGCCCTCCGCCTTCAGCTTCGGCGCGGCGGCCTTGATGTCGTCCCAGGTGGCCGGAGGTTTCTCGATGCCGGCCCGGTCGAGGAGCTTCTTGTTGTAGAGCGTCGTCGTGACGGTGTGGTAGATCGGGGCCGCGTACGCCTTGCCGCCGTGGGTGAGGGAGGTGAGGGCGCTCGGCAGGAACGTGTCCGCGTGTGCCTTGATCGCGTCGTCCACGGGGGCGAGGGCGTCGTTCGCGAGGTACTGGGGTATCTGGTCGGGCTGCAGGACCACGACGTCGGGGCCCTTGCCGCCGCTGAAGGCGGTGGCGAGTTTCTCGTCGCGGTTGTCCCAGGGCTGCTGCTCGATGGAGAGCCGCGCGTCCGGGTACTTCTTCTCGTACGCCTTCTCCAGGCCCTCCCAGTAGTCCGTGTTGGCTTTGGGATCGCCGATCACCGGGTACATCCAGACGGTCACTTCCTCCGAGACCGAGCCGGACCCGCCGTCGGAGCCGCCGCAGGCGGCGGTGAGGGCGGTGAGGCTGAGCAGGGCGAGGGGGATGCGGATGCGCTTGAGCGTTGAGTTCATCAGGGCCTCCGGGGGCCTCGGAGTGCAGTGGAGCCCGTGCAGTTTCGGCCTTGACCGAAAGTAGCCAGGTGCTTTGGGACTGTCAATGGCTTCGCGGCGAGCGGGGATTGAGGCCGGCCGGAATCAGCCGCCCTCGTCGCCGGGGACGCGGTCACGCGGGTCGACGCGGTACAACTCGGCGCCGCGGCTGAAGTAGAGCCGGCCGTCGGGGTGGGCGATCAGCCGCCGGTGCGCATGCTCGATGACCAGCACCGGAGGCTTCCGCGACCAGGGATCGACGCGGTAGACGCGGTTGCCGTCGATGCTCGCGTACAGATACCGGCCTATCACGGCGAGATCGCCGCCGCCCCGGCCGGTGCCCACCGTGAAGCGCCGGACGACCTTACGTGCGTACGGGCTGACCGCGAAGACCGTATTTCCGGCGATGCCCCAGAGCTTGCGGTCAGGGCCGATGGCCACGGCGGTGACCGTGGCCGCCCCGGGCACCGGGACCAGCTCCCAGAGCTTGCGCCTTCCGCGGACGTGCCAGGCGAAGACGGCGCCCGACTCGCGCGTCGGCGGGGTGGTGCCGAGGCCGCCGGTGATCGAACAGCCGCCGTAGACCACGCCGCCCGCGGTGGCGAGGGCGAAGACCGACTCGTCCCGCACGACGTGCCGGGTGACCTCCAGTTCGCCGGTGCCCGGGTCGTACACGGCGAGCGCCCCGCCGAGCCGGTCGCCGTCCGGGACGGTGCCCATGACGATCTTCCCGCGCACCTCCACCAGGGCCTTGGCCCGCATCTGGACGTGCTCCTTGAGCGTGTGGGCCCGCTCGGGATTGTCCGGGGTGCCGTCCGGCCCCGGGGAGTACTCGGGGGAACTCCACGGCTTCCCCGGCGCGTAGCGGTAGAGGCGGGCCTCCGGGTACGTGCCGATCCACAGGGCGCCGTCGCCGCCCCGCAGCAGGGACTCGATCTGCGAGAAGCGGTGGAACTCCGGCTTGCCGGTGCGGGTGTCGACCGAGGCGAGACCGCCGTTGAGGAACCCGCCCGCGTAGACCGTGCCGGGGCCGCCGGCGCCGAGGGCGAGGATCTCGATCGGCTCGTCGCGGCGGACGTGCGACTCGACGGTGGCGTACGCGCCGGTCCGCGGGTTATAGCGGAACATCGCGCCGCGCCACAGCGTGCCGACGACACTGGGCCCCGGGTAGTCGGGCAGGCCCAGCCCGGCCCAGCCGATGGAACGGGCGTTCTGCACCCGGCCGGTGAAGGTGAGGCCGGTGCCGGTGAGCTGCCGGGTGACGGGGTCGTAGCGGCGCAGCTCGCTCCGCTGGATCAGGTAGACGGCGCCGTCCGCGTCCGGCGGGGAGATGTTGAGGCCGTGCGCGTCGGGGATCTCGTCGGTCCAGGCGCGGGCGGCGAGGTCGTGGACGAACATCGGGCCGGGGAAGGCGCTGCCCATACGGGCGTAGAGGCGGCCGTCGTGGATGTCGAGGTCGTACACCACCTGGCCGTCGACGGACGGCAGTCCCGGCGGCTTGGGCAGCTCGGTGAAGGTGCGGGTGGCGGGGTCGAACTCGGCGATACGGGCCTGGGCGTACGCGCCGCTGTAGACCTTGCCGCCGGCGCAGGCGAGGCTCTTGATGTACGTCTGGCCGGCGATCGGGCGGCCGAAGTCCTCGACGGCACCGGTGTCCGGATCGAGGCGGAAGAGGTGGCCGTTCGGCGACCCACCGCCCCACACCTTGCCGTCGGCGTCGACGGCGAGCCGCCAGATGAACGTCTCGCCGGGGACGGGCACGCCGAGATCCTCGGCGGCGTTGCCGCCGCGCCAGCGGTAGAGTCGGCCGCCGCTGCCGTACGAGCCCACGTACACGGCTCCGTCGGGGGCGGCGGCCACGGTCCAGGCGCCCTGGGCACCGGGGAGGGGAGCGGAGACGAGGACGTCGCCGGTGGCGGGGTCGATGGCGTTGAGGTGGGCGGGCGCGCCCGTGGACACGTTCCAGCAGGCCGGGCGGCCGTCCGGGCCCGGCGCCACGGTACCGCCGATGAGGAGCACGTCCTTGAGGGGGATACCGAGGGAGTGGGGGCCGGGCGCCTCCGCGCCGGCCGGGGCCCCCGCCAGTGCGGGGGCGGCGGAAAGGGCGGTGGCGGACAGGGCTGCGGTCGTACTCACCAGAAAAGCTCGGCGCGTCGACATGGTGTGGGACACCTCCGGTTCCGGGCTGGAGATACGGCACCTGGGTTACGGCACCTGAGTTGCCGCACCTGAGTTGCGGCACCTGAGTTACGGCACTAGCCGAAAGTGATATGCCGTGCACTAAAGAGTCGTCAAGACTCTGTTCAGGGCCGCAACTTGACCGCAACCATTGACGACCGGCGGTCAGGCTCGCTCTACTTACGGCACTGACCGGAACTCCAATCAGATGGAGGAGCGCCCCATGAGACGCTGGTCCCTCGCGTTGTCCCTTGGTCTGTTACTCGCCCTTCTCGGCATCGCGCCACCCGCCGGCGCCGCCGTCGAACTCCCCGGCGGCAAGAAGAACTACGTGGTGAGCCTCGGCTCGCTCCGCGACAACTCCCGTGACAACTGGACCCGGCTGGGCACGTACACCTTCGACACGACCGGCACGGTCACCGCCCGCACCTACCTCTGGACCCAGAAGGCCCACCCCGCCCGTGACGCCACGGGCACCACCCCCGACCTGTCCTGCTCCACCAACGCGAACAACTCGAAGACCCATGTCCGCCAGTGCCAGACCCTGACGGCCGGCGGCTTCATGGCCGCGCCCGCGGAGACGCGCACGGGCACGTTCACGACGCGCACCGATGCGAGCGGGACGCGACTCGTGCACATCACGTGGCAGATCAGCCAGTCCTGGTCGGAGGAGTGGGCCGTACGGACCACACCGGACGGCACCCTCGCCAAGCTCGACTACCGCTTCAACAGCCTCGCCACCCACGGATACGCGTACGGCAGTAACGCGGCGTTCACCGAGCGCAGATCGATGGGCACGGTGCAGGCGTTCCCCGGCACACTGAAACAGGACATCGCCACGTGGGCGAAGGACCGGGTCGGCACAGGCACCGGACAGACGTTCCAGCACGGACAGTTCCGGATGTGCACGACGGAGACCCACTGCCTGACATACGTCCAGCCGACGTCGGCCGCGGCGTGCCAGAAGACCGGCGGCTGTCCCACCTACGGGGGCGGAACGACGGCGGACGTCACATCGATCCAGTACCACCTGCTGAAGATCTCCAGCTACGACCGGCGGGACTCACTGTGGCACTGGTGCACCTGCCTGGCGATGGAGCGGAACGAGTTCTGCTACACGGGCAACTCACATGTGAAACCGATGATGCAGATCATCGACGACAACGGGAACTTCCACGGCTGGGTGGGCGCGGAGGCGTCGTTCTACCCGTCGTCGGCGGGTGACCCGCGGCACCATGACATGCTGTCGGCCTTCCGGATCACCGACTTCCGCTGATCAGGGTCGCCCCCGGCCGGAGTGCGGCCGGGGGCGGTGTGCTGCGGGCGGGTCCGCGCCCGGACCGGTCGGCCCCTTTCCGGCTTGTCCGACACCCCGCCGCGTCGCGCGTACCCGAGCGCGCGGAGCGGCGTAGGACGACAGATCACCATGACGTCGCGGCGGCCATCGGCGAGCTGAAGCCGGGCCGTCGCGGTGCGGCCATCCGGGCCAGCTTCAGGCCCAGGTGCAGGATCAGGCGGTCGCCGCCGCTGGACAGGTCGAGCCCGGTGATCTGTTCGGTCCGGTCGATGCGGTAATAGAGTGTCGTGCGGTGCAGGTTGAGCCGTTCGGCCGTCGCCTTGATACGGGCGCCGGAGTCGAGGTAGTGCTCCATGGTCCCGGCGAGCACACCGTCCGGGTCGGCGTCGAGCAGGCGGCGCACCGCGGGATCGAGGAGCCGCCGGTCGAGCGCGGCGGGCGCGAGGCCGAGCAGCGTCCGGTAGATCCCGCACTCGCTCCACAGGACGATGTCACCGGTCCCGGCGACCGCGTCGGCCACCCGGCAGGCCATCGCCGCCTGCTCGTAGGAGAGCACCGTCCCCGCGCCGTTCTCCTGCGGGTCGCCGGCGCCGATGACGATATCGCCCGCCGCGGGGTCGGGCAGGGCCGCGCGCAGCGCCTTCTGATACGCCCGGGCGATCGTACGGACATCGCAGTCGGGGCCCGTCTCCGGCTGGACGACCACCAGGATCGTGTGGTCGGACCGGACCAGATGAAGTGCGAGGGCGACCCCCGGGCGCAGGCGCAGCGCCTCCAGCTCGGTGTCGAACGCGGCGGTCAGGCCGGTCAGCGGCGTCGCGACGGCCGCGGGCCGCGCCACCAGGGCCAGCCACCGGTGGCGCGGACCGGCCAGGGTTCCGGCGATGGACAGCGCCGCCTCCTTGCGCAGATCACTGTCGCCGACCAGCAGATCACGGAGCAGCTCCCGCTCCCGTCCGCGCTCGATCTCCCCGAGCAGATGGTCGTGGTGCAGAAGCAGACCGATCTGTTCGGCGACCTCGGCCGCCCGCCGCAGCTCCTCCCCGGCCAGGTCCTCCTCCCAGTCGATGATCCACAGATAGCCGAGCACGATGCCGCCGTTCCGGACCGGGACGCAGACCCGCGCACAGGTCCCCAGCTCGGCATTGGCCGGGACCCGCACCGGCTCGACCGCCTTCGGCACCCCGAGGGACTCGATGAAGGCGAGGATGTCGGGGGATGCCGCGCGATGCATGATCGAGTCGATGCGCGCCTGGTCCACCTGCCCGTAGTGAGGGCTGTAGCACCGCAGATGAAGCCGCTTGTCGTCAATGGCGACCGGGCGGTTCAGCTCACGCGCGAGCTGGTCGGTCAGCCGCTGGATCTCGCTGCTCATGGGGACCTGCCAGGGTCGATGCGGTCCGATCATCGTAGGGCGTGGGCCGTCACTTGTCCGATGTTCGTTTCTGTCTCGCCGTGCCTCGCCGGTGCCATCATTCGTACGCGATCGACATCGCGCATGATCGGTTCCGGTCGTGCGCAGGCGTCCGAGCAGGGAGGAACCCATGTCCGGTGGCAGGAACGGGGAGAACGTGAGGCGTCCGCAGAGCCCGGAGGGCGGGCGCCTGCGACTCGCGGTGGACGTCGGTGGCACCTTCATCGACCTGGTGATGTACGACGAAGGCAGCGGGGAGGTGACCGTCGAGAAACAGCCGTCGTCCAGTGCGGACCGGGCCGATGACTTCCTGGCCGGACTGGAACGGCTTCCGGAGCGCCCGGCCGACATCGACCTGCTGGTCCATGGCACGACGGTCGCGATCAACGCCGTCGTACAGGAGCGCGGCGCGAAGGTCGGGCTGCTCACGACGGCCGGGTTCCGCGACGTACTGGCCATCGGGCGCGGCGGCCGGCCGGAGATCTACAACTTCCGCTATCTGCCGCCCGAGCCGCTCGTTCCCCGGTACCTGCGCCGCGAGGTCGCCGAACGCGTCGCCGTCGACGGCAGCGTCCTGGTGCCCCTCGACCTGTCCGGACTGAGCGACCAGGTCGACACGCTGCTCGCCGAGGGCGTGGAGGCGATCGTGATCAGCTTCCTGCACGCGTACGCCAACCCGCGCCACGAGCTGCTGGCGGCCGAGCGGGTGCGCGCCCACGCCCCCCATCTCCCGGTCACCGTGTCGCACCAGGTGGTCGGGGAGTGGCGGGAGTACGAGCGCACCTCGACGGCCGTGATGAACGGGTACGTCCAGCCGTTGTTCGGCGGCTACCTCGACACCCTGGTGGACCGGCTGCGCGGCGTCGGGTACGCCGAACCGCTGGCGATCATGCAGTCCAACGGCGGCATCGCCGCCGCCGGGCGGGTGTCGCGGCTTCCCGTGCGCACGCTGATGTCGGGCCCGGCCGGCGGGGTGATCGGCGCGCAGGCGCTCTCCCGTGAGCTGGGCATGCCCGACATCATCTGCGCCGACGTCGGCGGCACCACCTACGACGTCGCCCTCATCGAGGGCGGCCGGATCGTCGAGCGCAGCGAGCTGAAGGTGGACGGGCGCGCGGTTCTGATGCCGTCGATCGACATCGTGTCCATCGGCGCCGGAGGCGGTTCGATCGCGAGCGTCGACGACCTCGGCTGCATCCAGGTCGGGCCGGACAGCGCCGGCGCCGACCCGGGGCCCGCGTGCTTCGGCCGCGGCGGTGACCGGCCCACCGTCACCGACTGCCATGTCCTGCTCGGCCGGCTGGACACCGAGCGCTTCTACGGGTCGCGGATGCCGCTGGACGTCGCGGCGGCGGAGCGGGCGGTGCGCGAACACGTCGCCGGACCCGCGGGCCTCGACCCGATCGCCGCGGCGCGCGGGGTCCTGGCCATCGCGGAGAGCAATATGACCCATGCCATCCGCCGGATGACCGTGGAGCGCGGTCTCGACCCCCGGGACTTCGTCCTCCTGTCGTACGGGGGAGGCGGGGGCCTGTTCGCCGCCGGGGTCGCCGGGCACCTCGGCGTCCGCCGCATCGTGGTGCCGCGCGGAGCCGCGAACTTCTCGGCGTGGGGGATGCTCGGCGCGGACTACCGGGAGGACCGGATGCTCACCCGCGTACACGACCTCGACGGGCCCGCGGCACGGCAGCTCACCAAGGACCTCTCGGCCCTGTCGGACGAGGTGACCGCGACGCTGGGGGACTACGGGTTCCGGCCCGGCGCCATCGACCTGGAGTTCCACGTCGACACGCGCTACCGAGGCCAGCATCACGCCGTCACGGTGCCGCTCGACGCGGCCTGGCTGGGGGACGCCGACGCTCTGGTCGAACGCGTCCGGCACCGGTTCCTCGAACTGCACACCCAGCTGTACGGTCACGGCACGGCCGACGCGCCCGTCGAGATCGTCACCGCGCGCACCCGCGGATACGGGCGGGTCAAGCCGGTGGCCTGGGCGCGACCGCCCGCCGGGCGCTCGCCCGACCCGCGCACGACCCGCCCGGTGCGCTTCGCCGAGACGGCCGAGACGGCCGAGGCGCACGCGAGGACACCCGTCTACGACCGTGACGCGATCGCGCCCGGCCGGCGGATCAGCGGCCCCGCCGTGATCGAAGAGTGGAACAACACCGTGATCGTGCCGCCGGGCTGGACAGCGGGCGCCGACGACATGGGCAACCTCGAACTGCTGACGGAGGAGACGGCATGACCGGCGAGCAGCCCACGGTCGACCTGGTCACCGCGGAGATCATCCGCAACGGCCTCGTCGCCGCCGCGCAGGAGATGAACTCCACACTGGTGCGCACCGCGTACAACCCACTGCTGTTCGAGGTGAAGGACTTCGGCATCGCGATCACCTCGGCCCGCGGCGAGCTGTGGGCCGAGGACCCGGGGCAGGCGGTGTTCAGCGGCTGTATGCCGGCGACCATCCGCAACGGCCTGGTCAAGCACGGCCCGGACGGATTCGCCGAGGGCGATGTGCTGATCGTCAACGACCCGTATGTCTCGGGCACGCACATCTCCGACACCTGCATCTACATGCCGGTGTTCCATCGCGGGACGCTGGTGGCGTTCGCCGGAGTGATGGCGCACTGGGCCGACGTCGGCGGGCGCACACCCGGTGGGTGGGACGCCGACTCCACCGAGCTGTACCAGGAGGGCAAGTCGTTCACCTACCAGCGCCTGTACCGGGCGGGCGTGGCGAACGACGACCTGTTCGACTTCATCGCCCACAACGTGCGGTTCGGCGAGGTCGTGCGGGGCGATATCGACGCGCAGATCGCCGCCTGCCGGCAGGGGGTGACGCGGACCCGGGCGCTGTGCGACCGCTACGGCGCCGACGCCGTGGAACGCTGCATGGCGGAGGTGATCGAGCGGACCGCGAAGGCCATGCGCCGCCGGGTCGCCGAACTGCCCGACGGGCGCTACTCCGACAGCGTCGACCTCGACCACGACGGGGTGGACAAGCGGACCCATGTGCACCTCCAGGTGGCCGTCACGGTCCGCGGCGACCGGATCTCGATGTCGTTCGACGGATCGAGCCCGATGGTGACCGGCCCGGTCAACGTCCCGGAGATCGCGACCCGGAGCGCGGCCTGCGCCGCGCTCAAGGGGGTGTTCGCGCCACTTGAGCAGACGAACGAGGGCCATCTCGCCTTCGTGGACTTCGACATCCCGCCCGGCCTGGTGTGCAGCGCCGCGCGGCCGGCGCCCTGCGACTCGTACGGGTATGTGCTGGTCGCGGCGACCGAGGTCATCCAGCTCGCGCTGGTCGACGCGGTCCCGGAGCGGACCCGGGCCGGCGGCTGCCAGCTCACCGGGGCGTTCATCTACCGCCCGGACCCCCGGGACGGGACACCCTTCATCGCCGGGGAGCCGGTGGCGGGTGGGCACGGAGCACATCCCGACGCGGACGGCGCCACCATGCCGTTCTTCGGGAGCGGCGACACCCAGAACCTGCCCGCCGAGGTCGCCGAGACCCGCTACCCGCTGATGTGCGTGCGCTACGCGTTCGATCCGGGCAGCGCCGGGGCGGGCGCGCACCGCGGCGGCTTCGGGCTGCTGCGCGAGTACGAGATGCGCGGCGAAGGGATCTACATCAAGAACGCCCAGGAGAGCAGCCATGATCCGCTCGGCCGAGGGGTGCACGGCGGGCGCTCCGGCCGGCCCAGCTCGCTGGTCGTGCGCCCGGGGACCCCCGACGAGGCCGTCACCCACGACCGGCTCAGCGCGCAGGGGCCGCTGGGCCCCGGCGATGTCGTACGCCTGGTCGCCTCCGGGGGCGGCGGATGGGGGGATCCCCTCGACCGCGATCCCGGCCTGGTCGCCCGGGACGTCCGCGACGAGTTCGTCACGGCCGGGCAGGCCCGCGAGACCTACGGTGTCGTCGTCACCGGTTCGGGCGGCGCCACCGCCCCCGACCCGGCCGCCACCGCCGCGCTGCGGGCACGGTTGCGTACGGCCGCCGACAGTGACGAGGAGGGCTGACCATGCTCGTGCTCAGCCGATCGGCCGTCGAGGAACTGCTGGACCTCGACGCGCTGGTGGACGCGGTGGCCCTCGCGATGGCGGACCTCAGCGCCGGACGCAGCTCCGTGCCCGGCCGCGTGGCGGCGATGGCCCCGGACGGCCGCGGTCTGCTCGCCGCGATGCCCGGGTACGTACCGTCGGCGGACCTGCTGATGGCCAAGGCGGTGACGCTCTTCCCCGGCAACGCCGGCACGGCCCTGCCGACCCACCAGGCCGCCATCGTGGTGTTCGACCCGAACACCGGACGTCCCGACGCGGTCCTCGACGGGACCGCGATCACCGAGGCGCGGACCGCCGCCGGCTCGGCGCTCTCCGCGCGGCTGCTGGCCCGCGAGGACACCGAGGTCCTGGCGATCGTCGGCACCGGACGGCAGGCCAGGTCGCATGCGCGGGCGATGTGCCGGGTGCGGCCGATCCGGCGGATCCGGATCGCCGGCCGCGATCTCCGGAAGTCGGCGGCACTGGCGGCGGACCTCGCCGGGACACTGCCCGCCGACGTAACAGCGGCGCCGTCGGCCCGCGAGGCGGTGGAAGGTGCCGACCTCGTCTGCGTCACGACGGACGCACCCGAGCCGGTGATCCGCCGCTCCTGGCTCCCGCCCGGGGCGCATGTGACCTCCGTGGGCATGAGCCGTGACGGCCGGGAGCTGGACAGCGCCACCGTCGCCGACGCGCTGCTGTGCGTGGAGTCCCGGGGGACCGCCCTGGAGCCCTTCCCGGTGGGCAGCAACGACCTGCTGGTTCCCCTCAGGGAAGGGGCCATCACCGCCGGCCACATCCACGCCGAGATCGGCGAACTGGTCACCGGAGAGCGGACCGGACGTGCCTCGCCCGAACAGCTCACCCTCTACAAGTCGACCGGCTGCGCGGAGCAGGACGCCGCCGCCACCGCGCTGGTCCTCGCCGCCGCCCGGCGGCGCGGGTTCGGCGAGGAGATCCCGTTCTAGCCCCTCGGCACCACACTGATCAGGGAGGAGTCGCCATGACCGCGACCACTGCTGACATTTTCGGACGGCATCCGTTCGGCCTCTCCGCCGACGCCGAGGAACGCGCCGCCCGCCTGCACCGGGAGAGCGTCATCGTCGACCTGCTGTTCCAGGGGCCGTGCGGGCCGGCCGCGTTCACCGACGCGATGGTGGCGGCGGTGCGGGAGCACGCCGACCGGCACGGAATGCTTGAGGCGTGGGTGCTGGCGTTCGGCATGCCGGGCCGCGCCGCCGCCGCGGGCGGGTACCGCGTCTACGAGGACTGCTGGCGTGCCTCGGGCATCACGGCAGGCACCGTCGACCTGGAGGTGGGATCGCCGCAGACGCTGCTGCGCGCCGCCGCGTCGATCACCCAGCGGATCGACAACCTGCCGTGGCTGACCAAGGCCCTGAACTCCGACGACATCCGCCGGGCACACGCCGCGGGGCAGCACGCGCTGATCCTGAACTGCCAGCCGGTCGTACCGATCAGCCGCGATCTCGCCCTGATCGACCACGCCGTGGAGTTCGGGCTGCGCGTCCAGCTCCTGACGTACAACAGCCAGGACCACGTCGGCACCGGGTGCACGGAGGTGGCCGACGCCGGTCTGACCCGGTTCGGGAAGCGTGTGGTCGAGCGGCTCAACGAGCGGGGCGTCGTGGTGGACACCGCGCACAGCAGCCGGCGGACCACCCTCGACGCGTGCGCCGTGTCCACCGCTCCCGTGATCGCGTCGCACACCTCGGCGCGGACCGTGTACGACCACGCCCGAGGCAAGAGCGACGAGGAACTGGACGCCATCGCCGCGACCGGCGGGGTGATCGGGGTGTACGCCATGCCGTTCTGCCTCGGTCCCGGCGAACCGGCCATCGACACGATGCTCGACCACATCGACCACATCGCCGGGCGGGTGGGCGCCGGACATGTCGCGCTCGGCATGGACTGGCCGCTGCCCCTGCCTGCCTGGGCGCTGGAGAACAGCGGCGACGTCCCGGCCGCGATCGGGTTCCGTGCCGAGGACAACATCTCCACCCTCGCCGGCCTCGCGGGTTTCACCGACTACCGGGACATGCCCAATGTCACCCGCGGGCTCGTCGCGCGGGGATACTCCGACGCCGAGATCAAGGGCATCCTCGGGGAGAACTTCCTCCGCGTACTCGACACGGTCCGCGGGTGACCGCCGCGATGGCCGGGACAGCGGACGCCGTCGTCGTCGGCGCCGGCGTCATAGGGGCGTCGATCGCCCACCAACTCGCCCGTGCGGGACGGAAGGTGATCGTCGTCGACAAGGCCGGCGGTGCGGGCGACGGCTCCACGAGCGCGTCGAGCGCCGTGGTCCGGTTCACCTTCTCGACCTGGGCCGGTGTCGCGGTGGCGTGGGAGTCCTGCCACCACTGGGCGAACTGGCGCGACCATCTCCGGGCGGAGCCGGACGAGGACCTCGCGGTCTACCGCAGGACCGGCTTGGTCCAGCTCGACGCGGACACCTATCCACGCTCGGTATTCCTCCCGCACTTCGACCGGGTGGGCGTCCCCTACGAGGAGTGGGACCCCGACACCCTGCGCAGGCGTGTCCCGGGGATCGACGCCGGGCGCTACGGTCCGCCCAAGCGGCTGGACGACGACGCCTTCTGGGCGGACCCGGCCGGTTCGCTCGGCGGTGTGCACACCCCGGACGCCGGGTTCGTCAACGATCCCCGCCTCGCGGCGGCCAACCTCGCCGCCGCCGCACGCCGGGCGGGCGCGTCCGTTCTCCTGCGGCGTACGGTGACCTCTGTCCTGACCCGCGGCGGCCGGGTGACCGGAGTCCTGCTGGACGGGTCCGAGCGCATCGACGCGCCGATCGTGGTCAACGCGGCAGGCCCGTGGTCGCGGCGGCTCAACGAACTGGCGGGCGCGGGCGAGGACTTCGCCGTGGGCGTCCGGCCGCTCCGCCAGGAGGTGCACCACGTCGCGGCACCACCCGGCTACGGCACACCGCACTCACCCGGCATCGCCGTCGCCGACATCGACCTGGGGATCTACGTCCGCCCCGAGTCCGGCGGTGCCATGCTGGTCGGCGGCATCGAACCCCCGTGCGACCCGCTGGAGTGGGTCGACAACCCCGACGAGATCGATGCGAACCCGACCAAGCCGGTCTTCGAGGCGCAGGTGACCCGCGCGGCACGCCGCTTCGGCGAACTGGGCGTGCCTCATCGGCCGCGCGGGGTCGCCGGGGTGTACGACGTCTCCGACGACTGGTCCCCGATCTACGACCGCACCGGCGTCGAGGGCTTCTACGTGGCCATCGGCACCAGCGGAAACCAGTTCAAGAACGCGCCGCTGGTGGGCGCCGTCCTGAGCACGATCATCGAGCACGTCGAGAGAGGGGCGGACCACGACACGACGCCGGCGCGGCTGACCGCCCCGTACAGCGGGCTGACCATCGATCTCGGCGCCTTCTCCCGGCGCCGGACCGTCGATCCCCTGGCCGGGGGAAGCGTGATGGGATGACCGCGCTCCGCGCTCTCCGCGGGCTGCGGTACGGCGTGACCCCATGAACATGTGCGGTGTGCCCCGCGCTGGTGGTACGGGTGGGCGTTCTGCCCAGTGACGTGGCCCTGCGGCGCTGGTTTGCTCCACACATCGGAGGTGAGCCCATGACCCGGATCACGCCGGACGGCATCGAGGCCCCGGCCCCGGTCGCCGTCCTCGGCACCGGCGGGGGAGACGTCGAAGTCCTCGGCCCGCGGCGGGAACGCCCGCTGCGGGAACGCCCGTTGCGGGAACGTGCACTGCGGGAACGTGCACTGCGGGAACGTGCACTGCCGGAACGTCCTCCGCGGGAAGGGGTGTGAGCGCGGTGAGCCGACTGCTTCTGCACGGCGGCAGGGTCTTCGACGGCACCGCGGCGCCCGGCGCGGACATCGTCGTCGAGGACGGCCGGATCGTCGATGTGGGGCCCGGTCTGGACGGTGACACGGGGGTCGACGTCACCGGACTGACCGTCCTGCCGGGATTCATCGACTGCCATGTGCATGTGGTGATGTCGGGCGTGGACCGGCTCAGGATGATGCAGGAGCCGTTCTCCTACCAGTTCTTCGCCGCCGCCGAGAATCTGCGCGCCCTGCTGGACTGCGGGATCACCACCGCCCGGGACGCCGGTGGCGCCGATCTGGGGGTCAAGGCCGCGCTCGCCGCCGGGCTGCTCGACGGGCCGGACCTCGATATCGCCGTGACCGTGCTCGGACAGACCGGCGGGCACACCGACGGATGGCTGCCCAGCGGGGAGTGCCTGCGCCTGCTGACACCCCACCCGGGCCGCCCGGACACCGTGGTCGACGGCCCGCACGACATGCGGGTGCGGGTGCGGGAGCTGGTGCGCGCCGGTGCCGATGTGATCAAGGTCTGTACGACCGGCGGCGTTCTGTCACCCGGTGACGACCCCGGCCACGCCCACTTCGATGACGAGGAACTGAGGGTCTGCGTAGCCGAGGCCGCCCGGGCCGGGCTGCCCGTGATGGCGCACGCGCAGGGCACCACCGGCATCAAGAACGCGATCCGGGCCGGGGTACGCAGCATCGAGCACGGCATCCACCTCGACGAGGAGGCGATCGGCGCCATGCTGGACACGGGCACCTGGCTGGTGCCGACCATGCTGGCGCCGGTCGCGCTCATCGAGCAGATCGATGCCGGCGCCGCCATGCCCGAGGCCGTCGTGCGCAAGGTCCGCGAGGTGGTCGACGCGCATCGCCGTTCCGTACGCCTGGCCGCCGACGCCGGGGTGCCCATCGCCATGGGCACCGACAGCGGCGTCTTCGCCCACGGGGCCAACCTCCGCGAGCTGGAACTGCTGCACTCGGTGGGTATGAACCCCGCCGCCGTGCTCCGCGCCGCCACCTCGTCGGCCGCGGCGCTTCTCGGCCGCGAGGGGGAGATCGGTGCGCTGACCCCGGGCCACCGGGCCGACCTGGTCCTGCTGGCCGGCGACCCGTTCGACTTCACCGACTACCGCTCCCGCGTCCGCGGGGTGCTCCGGCACGGCCGCCTCGTGCGCCGGGCCGGTGTCCGGGCCCACCCCGGAGAGGCGCTCGCACCCACACTGACAAGGGCGGAATGAACGGAGGCGGATCAGCCTCGGGCAGTCGCCCGCCCCGGATCCGCCAGTCGCCCGCCCCGGATCCGCCGCCCGTCCGGCTCACGGCGTATGGCTATGAGGCGGGATCGAGGAGGGAGTCGAACGCGGGCGGCAGGCTCCGCCAGGCGGCTCGCCCTCCCGCGTACTCCGGGTCGGTCAGCAGGCAGGAGTCGAGGAGCTGTTCGAGTCCGTCGCGGTCGAGGCCGGGTGAGGTGAAGACGAGGTGCTGGCAACAGTCCCCGTGCTCGGGATGCCAGTCGAGTGAGGCCGCCACTCGCTGGACCGGGGGGACCGACTCCCAGGCGGCGTCCGGCAGCGACGCCAGCCAGGGGCCGGTGTCCTCCACGCACAGGGCGCCGCCCGCCGCGTCCCAGGCGAGCAGAGTGTCGGGCCGGTCGGCGAGCCAGAACCGGCCGCGGCTGCGGACCGCGGCACGGCACAGATCCTCCAGCGCCCGGTAGAGACGTTCGGGGTGGAAGGGCCGCCGGCGCCGCCAGACGAAGGTGGCGACCCCGGCTTCGTCCGCCTCGTGCGGCAGCAGGGCACAGGCCGGATGCTGGGCATCGGCCGCCGAGTCCACGTCGAAGCCGGCGAAGGCGAGCCGGACGAGTTCGCCCGATCCGGCGGCCACCTGGCGAGCGGTCGGGTGCAGCTGGGCGAGGAGGGCGCGGTCCTCGTCGTCCGCGGCCTCGTTCTCGACGACCGCCAGGACGGGCGCGTACTCCAACTGGCGTGCCCAGGTGTCCGCGACGGTCCGCCGGTCGGTGGCCGCCGCCGCGAGTCCCGCCGCGGCCAGATCGTCCCCGTTGGCGAGGCAGGGCAGGACGAGGGCGGGGTCGACGGCGGTCATCACACCGGTCAGACGGAGACCGTCGCCCCCGTACGCAGCGATGATCTCCGCCATGGCCTTGGGTTCGACCGAGTCCCACAGCTCCACGACGGCGAGCCGGGTCGGTCCTTCGCCGGCCAGCCGGCGCAGCTCGGGCACCAGATCCTCGCGCAGCGCGCAGCACGCGCAGTCGTTGACGAGCGGTGTCTCGCCCCGGGACAGTTCGCCCGACCGGTCGCGCACCAGGCGCCGCACCGTACCGGTGGCCGCGGTGGACAGATCGTGGTGGAGCGCCACGCTCCCGGGGACGGCGGAGAGCAGGCGGGACACGACCTCCGCGCGTGCGTCGGCGTGAAGTCCGCCGACGATGGCGACGGGCAGTGCGCGGCCGGTCTCCATCAACGCGCTCCGCGGCGGCCGTAGCGGCGCTCGAACCGCTCGACGCGTCCGGCGGTGTCCAGGACCCGGGCGGTGCCGGTGTAGAAGGGGTGACTCACGGAGGAGATCTCGACGTCCACGACGGGATAGGTGTTGCCGTCCTCCCACACGACGGACTTCTCGCTCGTCATGGTCGAACGGGTCAGGAAGGCGGAGCCTGCGGCCTTGTCGCGGAAGACGACCGGGCCGTACACGGGGTGGATTCCGGGCTTCATGGCGGTGTTCCTTCGTCCTCGGGGGTCAGCGTTCTTCACGGAAGTCGGTGTGCCGCCGGGCGACGGGGTCGTACTTGCGCAGGATCAGCCGGTCGGGGTCATTGCGGCGGTTCTTGCGGGTGACGTAGGTGTATCCGGTCCCGGCGGTGGACCGGAGCTTGATGATCGGGCGTACTTCGTTGCGGGCCATGCACGCTAGAGTATGGCAATGATTGTCATTATCAAAAAGGAGGGTGATCCCTTGTCCGCCCACTGTCAGCTGACCGGGGCCCGGCCGGGCTTCGGCAACGCCATCTCCCACTCGCACCGGCGCACCTCCCGGCGCTTCGACCCCAACATCCAGCGGAAGCGGTACTGGCTGCCGAGCGAGGGCCGGCAGGTGCGCCTGGTCCTGAGCGCCAGGGCGATCAAGACCATCGACACGATCGGCATCGAGGCCGCCGTTGCCCGTATCCGCGCCCGGGGGGTGAAGGTCTGATGGCCAAGAAGAGCAAGATCGCGAAGAATGAGAAGCGCAAAGCGGTCGTCGAACGCTACGCGGCTCGCCGGGCCGAACTGAAGGAAATCGTCCGGCGGCCCTCCGCCACGGATGCCGAACGTCACGCCGCTCAGGCGGAGCTGCGCGGTCAGCCCCGTGACGCCAGTGCGACCCGGGTCCGCAACCGGGACAGCGTGGACGGCCGGCCCCGCGGCCACCTCAGGAAGTTCGGGCTCTCCCGCGTCCGGATGCGGCAACAGGCGCATGCCGGACTCCTGCCCGGAGTGACCAAGTCGTCCTGGTGACCCGTGCCGCCCCGGGCCGAAACACGCCCTAGGGACGCTTCGGGCGGTAGGTCCGCCCGAAGCTACGGGGACTGTCCTCGTAGATCTCGACCAGCTCCCAGTCGATCCGTTGCCCGCCGGGCACGTCGAAGATGCGGACGCCATCGCCGAGGAACACCGGGGCGACGAAGACCTGCAACTCGTCGATCAGGTCGTGTGCGAGCGCCTGGCGGGCGATGTCGGCACTGATGATCTGCACATCCCGGTCGCCGGCGATCTCCCGAGCGCGACGGATCGCCTCCACGATGTCGCAGTTCAGCGCGACGACGGCCGGGTCGTCGGCGATCTCCTCCGGTCGGTGGGTGAGGATGAACTCGACCCCGGACCACGCGCCGCCGTATGCCTCGGACGTCGTGTCGTCCCGCTCGTCCTGCTGCGCCTTCGCCGCGTCATAGCCGGCCCGGCCGGAGATGATCACTGCGACATCTCCCGCCATTCGCTCCACGGTGCCCTCGGCCAGTGACTCCGCGGCCGACATCCAGCTCATGTCGTGACCCGGTCCGGCGATGAAGCCGTCGATCGAGCACGTGAATCCCCAGGCGACCTTTCCCATGCGTCCTCCTCGGCGGTCGACGTTCCCGTCGACACTCGGTCCGGCTTGCGGAGTGACCATTCTCTGCCACAGCCCGCACCGCCCGGACTCGGCTGCCGGGCCTTCCGGCGCGGCAACGCCCTCCAGAGGAGTGAGGGCCAGACAGGCCCTAAGGTCCTTCCTTCCCTTGGCCGCCGTCGCGGCGCAGTGAGCGGTCCGGCAGGGTCACCACGAGGAAGAGGACCGCGGCGGCGAGCAGGAACACGGCCAGTTGCCGCAGACCGGCGGTGTCGGCGCCGTCGCGGAAGAAGGCCGCGGTGGCGGCGGACGAGATCATCGCCCCGAGGTAGGTGAAGGTGCGCAGCAGCCCGGCCGACGAGGCCATACGCTCCGGATCGGCCTGGTGGTAGACGGCGCTCTGCAGGGCGAGACCGTTGAGGCCCTGGGGCACGCCCATCACCAGGGCGACGGCGAGGAGCAGCCAGATCGGGCTGGCGGAGTGGACGAGCAGCAGCATGGCGCAGGCGGCGAGCTGGGCGAGGGCACCCGCGAGCAGTTTTCCGCGCACACCTCTGCGGCGTCCGGTGAGGGCGGAGACGGTGAGAGCGGTCAGAAAGAGGGGGAGCAGCATGAGGCCGACCGCCGGGGCGGGCAGTCCGTGGCCGGCGGCGAGCCACTGTGCGTAGCCGTAGAGGAATCCATAGCCCACGATCATGGCCAGCAGGTTGCGGAGGTAGGTCGCCAGCAGGGGGATGTTGCCGCCGAGTACCCGCAGATCGATGAAGGGGTGCGCGGTGCGCGGTTCCCGGATCGCCAGGCCCGTCGCCGCGGCGGCGGCGAGCGCGAGCAGGTAGGCGTCCTCGGCCCGGGGACTCATCAGGAACAGCAGCAGGGAGACGAGCGCCGCGGCGAAGAGCGCCATGCCCGGGACATCGAGCCCGGCGGCGGGCCGTGTGCCGCGCGGGGGTTCGCCGGGGGTGTGTTCCGGCGGGGAGGTCCGGGGCAGGCGCAGTGCGCCGAGGATCAGACAGGCGGCGGAGAGCGGGATGTTGAGAGCGAAGGTGGCACGCCAGCCGCCCAGGCCGATCAGCAGGCCGCCGAGTGTGGGGCCGATGACGGCCATGGTCTGGTTGGCGACGGCGAGCGCGGTCAGGACGGCGGCCGGGCTGTCGCGGCCGGTGCGCCGGGCCTCGCTGCCGATGAGGTACATCGCCGCCGGGTAGCCCGCGCAGGTGCCGAGGCCCAGCAGGACGCGTACGCCGATCAGTACACCCAGATTCGGGGCGAGGACACCGAGGAGACCGGCGACGCCGACCAGCCCGGTCCCGGCGAGGAAGAGCCGGCGGGGACCGTGGATGTCGATCAGCCGTCCGACGACGGGCTGTCCGACGGCCGTGGCCAGATAGAGCCCTGACACCAGCCAGGCGGTCCCCGACGGCTGGGCGCTGAACGCCTCACCGATCGGTACGAGCGACACCGCGATGACGGTGGAGTTGACCGGGTTCAGCACCGAACCCAGGACCAGCGGTGCGACCAGCCTGCGGTCGAAGCTCTCCGCCGGACCGGCCGGCGCGGGGTGCGGAGCACGGGCGGAGCCGGCCGGGTGTGTTCTCACGGCGGAGTGAGCCTTTCCAGCAGGGCCATCGCCTCGATGACGGTCCGGCGCTCCTCCTCGGTCAAACGGTCCTCAAGGACGCGGGCCAGCCATTCCTCGCCCGCGCGCTGTTTGTGGTCGAAGAACTCGCGGCCCGCGCCGGTCAGGGAGACCAGCAGCCGGCGGCCGTCGCCGGGGTCGGGGCTGCGCCGGATGAGACCGCGTTCGTCCAGCGCTGCGACATTGGCCGCCATCGACTGTGGCCGGACGCGCTCGGCCGCCGCCAGATCACTGGTGGAGGCGGGGCCGTCCTTGCCCAGTCTGCTCACCACGGCGATCTGCGAGGGAGTGAGTTCGCGTGTGTCGTACGACTCCCTGAGCCGCCGGCGCAGGCGGCTGAACAGCACCTGGACTTCCCGCGCGGCACGGACGGCGGACGCGGACACGTCCTTGGTGGTTTCTGCCATGCCCCCACGCTAAATCCTTCAGTCCAGACTGTCCAGTTCGAACTGAAGAAATTCGGCGTGTGTGTACGGTGCACGACACCACTCGGCGGTCGGCCCGGAGCGGCCGGGCGGGACGGTGTACCCGTATCGAGTGCGGGGACGGAACCGCAGCTCGGCGGCCCCGAGGGGGCGAACGGCCGCGAGGTGTCCCCGCCCGCCGCACTCCGGGGGCGGGCCTCCGGAACGGCTGCGGAGCCGGCTCGAACAGGAGAGCCGGGGGGTTGACGCGGAATTAACAATCTGCGTATACCTGTCGGGCAGTTGTAACAAGCAGTGAATGTGCCCCGCCCCTCACGGCGCCGGGACACGCGGTGGATAGGAGTTCCACATGCTTGATCTGAACACGGACTGGGAAGACCTGCCGAGCCGCCTGGAACTGCACCGGACGCGCGGCGTCCGGGAGATGGACGCTCCGCCGCCGCCCGGCGTCCAGCCGCGCTGGGACATTCCGGAGCTGGTGGTGGTGACCGCCGCGGTGTCCGGACGGACCCTGCGCGAAGCAGAGGAGGGTGCTCCGGTCTATACCGCCGATGTCGACGGGTTCGTCGGTGCCGCTGTCGAGTCGATCGACGCGGGCGCGTGCGGCATCCATGTCGACTTCGGCGGAATCGACGCCATCGAACACTCGGGTCTCTCCGTCCCCGCCATCTACTCGGAGATCATCTCCTCGATCGACGCCCGTACCGGCCGCGACTGGGTGCGCGACGCCAATATCCTGCGCGGCCGGAACTTCGCCGAGAACCTCTTCCCGGTCTCCTCGGGCCTCGCCGAGACCGCACCCATGGCTCCGAGCCACCCGGAGGAGTGGACGGAGGCCGTCTCCCGTGTCGTGACCGACCGAGGCGGCCGGGTGTTCTTCTCCATCCACTCGGCGGCCGAGGTGGATCTCGCCCACAGGCTGGTCCTCAGCAAGGGCATCCTGCCGGGCCCGACCTGCTGGATCGTGCTGATCGGCTACCCCTACACCGCCGCAAGCCATCGTCTGGCGACCTATCTCGCCCACCCCAGGGCCATGGTCTCCGAACTCGTCCAGATCGTGGACCGTATCCGCGAGATCGACCCGGACGCCTTCATCCAGGTCTGCGCCGCCGGACGGGCGGGCCACTACCTCGCGACCACCGCGATGCTCCTCGGGCTCCATGTGCGCGTCGGCACCGAGGACACCGTGTACCGCTACCCGCACCGCGACGAACTGCTGAGCGGCAGTGCGGAGATGGTGGAGCGGGTCAAGGTCACCGCCGGGGCGCTCGGCAGACGCCTGGCGACAGCGGCCGAGTTCCGCGAACTGATCGGCATGAAGCCGAGGTCCGAGCACGCGGCCGGCCCACCCGCAGCCGCCGGGTCCCGCCCCCGATGAGTGGCCGCCGCCGTATCCAACCGGTCTCCCGACCGGCACCCCGAGAGGAGCTACGACTGTGGCTGGACCGCTGACCGGAATCCGGGTCCTGGAAAACGCCAACTTCATCAGCGGCCCCTACGCGGGCATGCTGCTCGCCGATCAGGGCGCGGAGGTGATCAAGGTCGAGATGCCCGGCTCCGGCGATCCGTTCCGCAGATGGAGCGGGCGGGGCGAGGAGATCCTGCCGCAGTTCGCCGCGTTCAACCGGGGCAAGCGGAGTGTGACGATCAACCTCAAGCACGAGGCCGGGCGCGACGCCTATCTGCTCCTCGCCGAGCAGGCCGATGTCGTCCTGGAGAACTTCCGTCCCGGGTGGCTCGACGGTCTCGGCCTCGGCTACGCGGAGGTGAGCCGCCGCAACCCGCGCGCCGTCTACTGCTCCCTCTCCGGCATGGGCACGGTGGGCCCCTACCGGGACCGGCCGACGTACGACGCGATCGCCCAGGCCGTCAGCGGACTGTGGAGCCAGATCAGCGAACGCGCCGACCCCCGGCCGATCGGCCCGGCGCTCTCCGACCAGATCACCGGCATGACCACGGCGTACGGAATCCTCGGCGCCCTGGTCGAGCGCGGGATCTCCGGCCGGGGCCAGCGGCTGGAGACCTCCATGCTCGCGGCGAGCCTCGCGTTCATGGCACACCCCGTCGCCGAGTACACGATGACCGGGGAGATCAGCGGTCCCGCCACCCGGCCGCGCCGCTCGCAGACGTACGCGCTCACCGGCTCCGACGGGAAGCCGTTCGGTATCCATCTGTCCTCGCCGCCCAAGTTCTGGCAAAGCCTCACCCGGGCGATCGGCCGTCCGGAGCTGGCGGACGACCCGCGGTTCATCACCAAGAACGACCGGATCGAGCACTACGACGAACTGCACACGATCCTCGCCGAGGCGGTCGCCGCGAAACCCCGGGACGCCTGGCTCGCCGTACTGGAGGAGTACGACGTCCCGGTCGCGCCCATCCACGACGTCGCCGAGGCACTGGCCGACCCCCAGGTGCGGGCCATCGGCATGACCGAGACCTTCGGTGCCGGTGAACAGGCGCTCGACCTCGTCGGTTTTCCCGTCCGGTACGAGCGGACCGCCAGCGAGGCGGCCCTGCCGCCGCCCCGGGTCGGCGAGCACACCGATCCCGTGCTCGCCGAGGCCGGCTACGGCCCCGAGGAGATCCGGGCCCTCCGCGACGCGGGCGCCATCTGATCCGGCACATCCCCGCAGCGCCCCTCCCACCAGACAAGGAACCCACCGTATGGAGCTCAAGGGCATCGACTTCCACGTCCACCTCCGCGACAAGGAGACCGTCGAAGCGCTGGGCGCACGAGCCCACCAGCAGGCACGGTACTTCGGCCAGGAACTCAGGACGGTGAGCGTCGACGAACTCGCCGACGAGTACCGGGCGCGCGGCATGCGGGCCGTCCTCATGAACAGCAGCGATGTCACCACCTCCGGTGTCCCGCCGGTACCGAACGACCACATCGCCGAAGTGGTGCGCCGGCACCCCGACGTCTTCATCGGCTTCGGCGCCGTCGATCCCTGGCAGGGCCGGGTGGCCCAGGACGAGATCCGCCGCTGTGCCGAGGAGCTGGGGCTGGCCGGGATCGGGGAACTCAACCCGGGACGGCAGAAGTTCTATCCGAACGACCGCCGCTTCTATCCCCTGTGGGAGGAGGCGTCGGCCCAGCGGCTCGTCGTGCTGTTCCACAGCGGGTTCATGGCCTCCGGCGCCGGGACCCCGGGCGGCATGGGCTACAAACTCGACGCCGGGCGGCCGATTCCCTATCTGGACGACATCGCCGCGGACTTCCCCGAGCTGACCATCGTCGGCGCCCACCCGTCCTGGCCCTGGTCCGAGGAGAACCTGGCGGTCGCCCGGCACAAGAGCAACTTCTATATCGACCTCTCCGGCTGGGCACCCAAGTACTTCCCGGAGTCGCTGGTGCGCCATCTCAATTCGATCCTCCAGGACAAGTGTCTCTTCGGATCCGACTGGCCCGCGCTCACCCCGGAGCGCTGGACCGCCGAGTTCGACGAACTCGGCATCAAGCCCGAGGTGCGCCAGAAGGTCATGCTCGACAACGCCCGCCGCGTCCTGCGGCTGCCCTGAGGTCCGCGCTCCCATGCCGCCGGGCACCCGTGCCGCCGCGCTCCCCATGCCGCCGGGCACCCGTGTTCCGGCGTGGCGCGAACGCGGCCCGGCCGCCGCAGCGGCATCGTCCGCATGCTTTGCGAACCGGGGGGTTGACATGGTCTTAACAGGCTGATGTTATCTGAATAGGAAATGTAACAATAGTCTGTTCGGGTTCTCGCTTCCCATCCGTGCGGCGCCGCCGGTCCATTGCCGGGCGCTTTCCTCCAGGGGGGCGGCAGACGGCCCCGGAGAAAATACGGCACCGGGGCGACCGCCCACCGGACGGTGCATACCGGACCTCATGTCATCAGCGGCGGCGCCGCCAAGAACAAACAATTCTCGTTGAGCCCGGTGAACGGGCGGGAAAGGTCACAACACATGGACGACCGATTTCTTGTCGAGACCTACGCCGAGTGGGCCGCGGACGAAGGAGTGCCGATTCATCAGGGCTTCGGCTTCGACCTTCTCTCGGTCGACGTCAAGCCGTGGGCGCGGTTCGGAGACCGCGCGAGCGGGGCGATCGTGCACCTCGACGGACGGGGCGACTGGCTCAACGCGTATGTCCTCGACATCCCCGCGGGTGCGGGCACCGACCGGCAGCGCCATATGTACGAGGAGATCGTCTACGTCCTCGCGGGGCGCGGCACCACCGAGATCGAGACCAGGGACGGGCAGAAGCACTCCTTCGAATGGGGTGAGGGCAGCCTGTTCGCCCTCCCGGTGAATGCCGCCTACCGGCACCACAACCTGAGCGGACAGCGGTCGGCGCGGCTGGTCGGCGTCACCACACTGCCCCTGGTCATCAACCTCTTCCACGACAACGCGTTCGTGTTCGACAACGACTTCCGGTTCGAGCGGGTCAGCGGCGACGACGCCTACCAGGGGCGCGGAGAACTGGTGGAGCGAAGGCCGGGACGCCACCAGTGGAACACCAACTTCGTCCCCCGAGTCCAGGAACTGGAGCTGAAGGAGTGGGCGGAGCGCGGCCCCGGCAGCTCCAACGTCCATCTGTCGATGGCCGACGGGACGACCCACGCGCATGTCTCCGAGATGCCCCCCGGCGCGTACAAGAAGGGCCACCGGCACGGCCCCGACTTCCATATCTTCCCGATGTCGGGAAGCGGATACTCGCTCTTCTGGTACGAGGGCGACGAGGAATTCAAGCGCTTCGACTGGGGGCACGGAAGTGTCTACGCACCGGCCGACCAGATGTTCCACCAGCATTTCAACACCAGCCCAGGACCCTCCCGCTATCTGGCCATCGCATTCGGCAGCATCCGCTACCCGGTGACCCATGAGCGGAAGGCCCATTTCGACGAGGTCGACAAGAGTGTCCAGAAGGGCGGACTCCAGATCGACTTCGCCAACGAGGATCCGCGCATTCTGCGGATGTTCGCCGAAGAACTCAAGGAACGCGACATCCCCCTCGCCCCCGATTTCGCACGCCGGTTCGCACAGCTGTCCAAGAGCCCACGTTCCGGTGAGATCTAGGAATGGAATCGCCATGGAGAGACGAGTTCTCCTGCGGATCGCCGGCGTATCGGCGCTCACCGCTGCCACCGGGGCGTCGGGATACGCGGCGGGAGCGATGACCTCCGACGAGGACCAGGACGTCACCGCGAGTGCCCCACGCGCGAAAGCCGCGGCCGGGCCCGCCGAGCCCGAGGCACTGGGCGGCAAGCCCGTCGCGGTCGCCGGGACCGCGCGCGGACGGGTCTTCCTCATGGACTCGATGCTCGATGTCGCGCACCAGAAGGTCACCCCCGACGATGTCGTGGTCGGCGCTTCCTTCTGCGGCGTCTCGACCGTCAACCGGGCCATGAGCAAAGGCGTACGGGCCGTCATCGCGCACGACGCCGGAGTGGGCCGGGAGCGGGCCGGCATCGGCGGGCTGGCCTTCGGCGACCGCTACGGTCTGCCGGTCGCCGCGGTGGAGACGATGAGCGCCGCGCTCTCCAACGGCCGCACGATGGCGGACGGCGTCATCGGCTACGCCAACACCCTGGCCCGCAAGCTCGGCGTGCGCCCCGGCCAGAACGCCGTCGACGCCGCGGAACTGCTCCTCACGGCGCCCCGCGGGCGGGCCAGGAACGGCCGGGTCGACCTCGACGAGAAGGTCTACGAGATGGAGCGGACCGCCGGTGGCGGACGCGTCATCGCCGTCTCCACCCTGGTCACCCTGCCCCGGGACGGGGACTACTCCCGCGATGTCGTCGCCCTCGGCAATCACGCGGGTTCGGTCATCATCCCGCTCCTCAAACAGTGGCGGGTCAAGGGCTGGATCGCGAACGACGCCGGTATGGGGAAGTACCACTCCGGTGTCGGCGGGGTGCCGCTCTGCGACTCGCTGAGGATCCCGGCCGCCGCCGTCTCGACGATGTCGGCCAGCATCGGCAGCGGCAGGAGCACCTATGAGAAC
>NZ_JBSGUP010000026.1:0-30971 GCF_053607985.1 Streptomyces sp. NPDC055078 | reverse complement strand
GCCAGTCCCTGCCCGGCCACCCGGCACGGCCCGTCGCGGTGGTGACCGGCGATCACCCCGGCGCACGCGGCGGCCAGTTCCCCGGCGTCAGCGGTGCCGGGCGTTTCCCCGGCGGCGAATCCGGGGGCCTCCAGACCCAGCACCGGGCCGTCCGGGGCGAGCCCATCGGACAGGTGCAGCAGCCAGCTCAGCTCGCCGGTGTCGCCGAAGAGGCAGTACGCCGGTGTGCCGCCGACGCCCTCGTGGAACGGGATCAGCCGGGGGGACGGCACCGGGGCCGGCCGCTCCGGGGCGGAGGCGGAGGCTGGGGTGTGGGCCTGGGCCTGGGCCTGGGCCTGGGCCGGAAGAGCGGGAGCCCCGGCGCCCGGCGGCGGGAGATAGTGCTCGACGAGATGGTCCGCCAGCCGGTCCACGCCGGGCTGCTCCAGCAGGGCGGCCATCGGGATGTGGTCCCCGTACCGCGCCTGGACGCGCTGCATGATGCGCAGCGCGCCGATCGAGTCGACGCCCAGCGCGCCGAAGTCCCGCGTCGGGTCGACATCGGCCACATCGATCCCCAGCCCCTCGGCGACCGCTTCCCGCAGGTGCCACCGGACGCTCTCCGGCGATCCCCCGGCCGACACCGGTACGGGTACGGCGACCGCCGCAGGCAGCGGGGCGGGGTCGGGCGTGAGGACAGGGCCCGGTACCGGGGCAGCGGGGGCAGGGACGGCGACGGGAGCGGGAGCGGAGACAGCGACAGGGGCGGCGGGACTCGGGCCCGGCCCGGCCAGCCAGTGGCGATCGGGGGCGAAGGGGTAGGTGGGCAGGCTCACCCGGGCCCGCCGGCGGCCCTCGTGCACCCGGTCCCACGCCACGTCCGCCCCCCGCACCCAGGCGCGGGCGAGCGAGCCCGGGTCACCGTCGCGGGCCCGTTCCACGAGCCGGGCGAGGTCCTCGGGGCCGGACGCGGTGGGCCCGGCCGGCTCGGCGGCGGTACCGGTGTACAGGTCCGGCGCCTGCGTACCGTCGAGGTATCCCCGCACTCCGTCCGCGAGACCGGTGAGGTCCTTCGCGGCCAGGGCGAGCCGGGCGTTCAGGGCGGCGCGGCCGGTCTGGAGCGTGTAGGCCACATCGCCCGCGGGCAGCCGGTGCAGCGTCCCGTCCCGCTCCAGTCGCCCGAGCCGGCCGAGCAGCCGCCGGGCCGAGACGCGCAGCCGTTCCTCGTTCCGGGCGCTCAGTACGAAGAGGTGCGCGGCGCCCGCCGGTTCGGATGGTCCGGCCGGGACGGGCGAGGGTCCGGCCCCGGCGGACTCTCCGACCACCACATGCGCGTTCACCCCGCCGAAGCCGAAGGAGCTGACACCGGCGCAGAGCGGCCCGGCCGTGCCGTCGGCGGCGTTGCGTTCCCACGGCCGCGCCGAGCACACCAGGTGGAACGGCGAGCCCGCCAGCCGGATCTCCGGGTTGACCCGCTCCACGTGCAGGGTCGGGGGGATCATGCGGTGCCGCAGCGAGAGGATGGTCTTGAGCAGTCCGGCCATTCCGGCGGCTGTCTCCAGGTGGCCCACATTGCTCTTCACACTGCCGAGCCCGCAGTACTGGACGGGGCCGCCGGGCGCGGGCTCGCCGAACGCGGTGCGCAGACCGGCTATCTCGATCGGGTCCCCCAGCGCCGTACCGGTTCCATGGGCCTCGACATACGAGATCTGCCGGGGGAGGACGCCCGCCTCCGCCTGCGCCCGGGTGATGACATCGGCCTGTGCGGTCGGGTTGGGCGCGGTCAGCGATGCGGCGCGGCCGCCGTGGTTGACGGCGGTTCCCCGGATCACCGCGTGGATGTGATCGCCGTCGGACCGCGCCCGGCCGAGCGCCTTGAGGAGGACGACGCCGACGCCCTCGCCCCGGACGTATCCATCGGCCCGGTGGTCGAACGTCTTGCACCGGCCGTCGGCGGCGAGCATCCCGGACCGGCCGTAGGCCAGGAAACCGGACGGGCTGAGGATCACGTTCACGCCGCCGGCCAGCGCCAGTTCGCACTCGCCGCCGCGGATGGCCCGTACGGCCCGGTGCACGGCGACGAGCCCGCTGGAGCAGGCCGTGTCCACCGGTTCGCTCGGTCCGTGCAGATCCAGCAGATACGAGACCCGGTTGGCGAGCACACTGTGGTCGTTGCCGATCGCCAGCCGGCCGTCGATCTCCAGGCCGCGCAGATGCGCGAGCCGGTCGTACTCCCGGGACGAGACACCGGCGTAGACGCCGCAGGTGCTGCCGCCGAGCGAGGCCGGGTCGTAGCCCGCCTCCTCGACGGCCGCCCATACGGTCTGCAGGAACAGCCGTTGCTGCGGGTCCATCAGCCGCGCCTCCCGCGGCGAGATCCCGAAGAAGTCCGCGTCGAACAGGTCGATGCCGTCGAGCAGTCCGGCCCGGCGGGCCATGAACTGCTCGGCGTCGTCGCCCGTCGCCGGGCCCTCAAGGCGGCCCGCCGGGATCTCGGTCACCAGGTCGTGCCCGCTGATCAGATGACTCCAGTAGGCGTCCAGGTCCGGTGATCCGGGGAACGATCCGGCCATCCCGATGACGGCGACCGGCTCCGCCACAGCGGCGGCGGCCGGTACGGTGCCCGCTCCGGCCGACCGGTCCGGCACGGCGGCGGCCGGCTCCCGCACCGGAGGCGGCACGGGGGGCGCCACCGCCCCGTCGACCGGGGCGGCCGGCGGGAGCGGGGCCGGTTGCGGCTCCGGGGGCGGGGGCGGCAGCGGCAGCGGGGCCGGTGTGGACGACGCGGCCGGTACGGCGGGTGCGGTGGCCGGGGTCGGTGCCGTTGCTGCTGTCGCTGCCGTCGGTGCTGTCGGTGCTGTCGGTGCCGCGAGGGCCGCGCGCCGGGACGCGATGTCCTCGATCAGCGCGGCCACGTCCCGGAACCCGTAGAGCCGCGCGGGTTCGACGGGCACCGCCAGTTGCTCGGTGAGCCGTTCCGCGAGCGCCACGGTCGTCACCGAGTCGATGCCGAGGTCGCCCAGCCGGCCCGCCACGGTGACATCGGACGGCGGGACTCCCAGGACGTCACCGATCGCCCCGACGACCAGCCGCCGGGTGTCGTCCGGCGCGGCGGACGGGCCGGTGGTGACCTCCTCCTCGGTGGTCAGGGGCTGGCTCGTCACATTCGGCTCCTCACGGTGATGGACCTCCGTCGTGGGAGGGGGTGCGGGCGGGTCGGCGGGAGCAGGCAGCCAGTACCGGTCGCGGGCGAAGGGATAGTGCGGCAGAGAGACGATGCGCCGGTTCCGGCCTCTGTGCAGGGGACTCCAGTCCACCGTGGCACCGGAGGTCCAGCGGCGTGCCAGCTCGTCGAGCACCGCCCGGCCGGACGTGCCGGGTGCGGTGACACTCGCACCGGTCCGGTCCGCCGCCGGGGCGAAGCCGGTCGACCGCCGGCCGTCCGGGCGCTCGTCGAGAAAGTCCCCGAGGGCGTCGACGGCCTCCCGCAGATCGTGGACGGTGGCCGCGAACCGTGCCGCCAGCGCCTCACGGCCGACCTGGAGGGTGTACGACACATCCTGGACCGGCAGGGCGGCGGCGGGTCCTGCCAGGAAGTCACGCATCCGGGCCGCGTGCCGGCGCAGTTGGTCGGGACGCCGGGCGGACAGCACGAGCAACGCGGGCTCCGCGGTGTCCCGTGTCCCGGCACCTTGCACCTCCGCGGCGGCCGGTGCCTCCTCCAGGATCACATGCGCGTTGGCACCACCGGCGCCGAAGGAGCTGACCGCCGCGCGACGCGGTGCTCCGCCCGGGCCCGCGCGCCAGCTCCGCGGTTCACGTACCACCGAGAGCCGGAACTCCCCGTCCGGCTCCGGCTCCGGCCTCGGGTCGCCGGGGGTGGGAGCCAGCTCGGCGTGGCGCAGTTGCAGCAGTACTTTGGTCACCTGCGCGGCGCCGGAGGCCGCTTCGAGATGCCCGACATTGGGCTTGAGGGAACCGACCGGGAGCGGATCACCCGGCTCACCGCCCGCCGTGGGCCGATACGCGCGGTGGAGCGCGTCCAGTTCCGTCCGGTCGCCGACCGCCGCGCCCGTGGCCTGGGCCTCCACGTAGTGGATACCGCTCCGGTCCACTCCGGCGTCGCGCAGCGCCTGTTCGATCAGTTCGACCTGGGCGTCGGTGTTCGGTGCGAAGTAGCCCTCGCTCGGGCCGTTCGCGTTGACCGCGGAGCCGAGCACACAGGCGTGGACCCGGTCACCGTCGCGCAGCGCGTCCGCGAGCCGTTTGAGGGCGAACACTCCGACCCCCTCGCCGGTCGTCATACCGTCGGCGTCCGGCGCGAACGCCCGGCTCCGGCCGTCCCGTGACAGCATCTTGGCGGTGGACAGGCCGAGGTGGTGACTGGGGTGCAGGATGACGTTCACTCCCCCGGCCAGCGCCGTGTCGCACTCGCCGCGGCGCAGGCTCGCGCAGGCCAGGTGGAGTGCCGTCAGGGCCGACGAACAGGCGGTGTCGACTGCCATGCTCGGACCGGCGAAGCCGAAGCAGTGCGAGACACGGTTCGCGATCGACCAGTGCGAGGAGTACGCCTGGGTACGGCGGCCACGTCCCCACTGCTCCACGGCCAGCAACTGGTACTGACTGTGCATCACCCCGGCGAACACCCCGACGCGGGCCCGGCCCGCCGGGGCGCCGGCCCGCAGCCGGCCGGGGGGCAGTCCCGCGTCCTCCAGGGCCTCCCAGGCCGTCTGCAGAAAGAGCCGCTCCGCCGGATCCATCCGCTCGGCGTCCCGCGGCGAGATCCTGAACAGCAGCGGATCGAACGCGTCCACGCCGTCGATGAAGGCGCCCCAGCGGTGGTGGCTGCGGCCGGGGTCCGTATCGGTCGGGTCGTGGTGGTCGGCGAGCGACCAGCGCTCGGGCGGCACTTCGGTGATCGCGCTGTGCCCCGAGCGCAGATTCGCCCAGAAGGCCGCGAGGTCCCCGGCCATCGGGTAGCGACCCGCGACCCCCACGATGGCGATCGGCTCGACCGCCGGTACCGGCTGGGCGGACGGCAGCCCGGGGAGCGCCGTCGACGCCCGCCCTGACTCCCGCTCAGGGCGGAGAGCGGGGCCGGATACGCCGTCGCCGTCCGATCCGGGGGCGGGGACCGGGCCGGATCCGGCGGAGGGTCCGGACCGCCCCGGTTCGCGGGCGGCGGGTAAGGGGGCGGGCGGCTGCGGCACGTCGGCGATACCCCCGGAGGCCGGGGCGGATGTCCCGCCGAGGAGGGCGACGACCTCCGCCGGGGAGTGCGCGATCAGTTCGCGCGCGATCGCCCCGAGGGACTCCCCCTCCAGGATCAGTCGCTTCGGCACCGGCCCGAGGTCGTTCTCCAGGCGGCTGAGCACGTCCATGCCGCTCAGGGAGTCGGTGCCGTACGACGCGAGGGGTACCGCCGGGTCGAGTTCCTCCGCGCCCAGCTTCAGTGCGGTCGCGTAGAGACCGGCCAGATAGGCGGTCACCCGGGAGTGCAGATCCGCTGCCGCCGACTGCCGCGTCCCCACCACTCCTGCTGCCGCCACTTCGTCCTGAGCCGACCCGTCCGACCCGACCGGACCGACTTGACCTGCCGGACCGACTTGACCGACGTGACCGGCCGGACCGGCCGGAGAGGCCCCGGGTGTCTCCGGCGACCCCCGTGACCCGGGGGCCGCGGACGGCACGGCGTCCGCCGACTCCGCCGGCGCGGCGGTCTCCTGCCAGACGCCGCGCTCGGCGACGTAGACCTGCTGTCCCGCCTGGTCGTCCGACCAGCCCCGGACGCCGAACCGGCGCACCGCGCGCAGCCCCGCGTCGATGAGCAGCGCACTCCAGGTACCGGCGTCGGCCAGCGGTGAGTGCGGCAGCCGTAGCCCGGGGTCGCGGGCGAGCCACCAGCCGTCGGTGAGGCCGAAGGTGAAGGTGAGGCTGTCCAGGGCCCTGGTCGCCTCGTTCACGACGAGGACCCCTCCGGGACGCAGCAGCCGGGCCGTGTTGCGCAGGGTGTGCCGGAGGTCTCCGGTCGCGTGCAGCACGTTCGTCGCCAGCACCAGATCGTACGGCTCGCCGTCGCAGCCCTGGGCCGCGAGATCTCCCTCGATGTCCAGCACCCGGAATCGCGCGTACGGGTGCGCGGGACCGAAGCGCTCGCGGGCGCTGCCGACCAGGGCCGGGGAGATGTCGGTGCAGTCGTACACCAGCCGGTCGCCGTACCGGTCGAGTGCGGCGAGGACCGGCCGGCTGGTGCCGCCGGTTCCCGCTCCGATCTCCAGGATCCGCAGCGGTGCGGCGGCCGGCTCCTGTCGCAGCAGCGTGGCCACGGTCGCCTCGGCCGCGGCGCGTACCACCGCGTTGAAGTGCGCGACCCTCGGATCGTCGCCGTAGAGCGCGGCGAGCCGACGGTCGGAGCCGCCCGGGAAGAGGACCTCCAGGCCGCTGCGGGCGCCGGTCAGCACCTCGGGCAGTGCGGCGGCGCAGTCCGTCAGCAGGTCCAGCGTCTCATCGAGGTGCGGGTATGTGCTCAGCAGTCCGGCCCGGGACATGGGCTGTTCGCCGCCGGCGCCGTCGCCGTCACTGTCACCGCCACCGCCACCGCCACCGCCACCGACGATGCCGATGCCGCTGTCACCGCCGCTGTCGAGCGCGGCGACGGCGGCGTCGAACAGCGGGCGCCTGTCTCCCTTCACACCGAGGGCGTCGGCCAGTTCGCCCGGCTCGCCGCGGGCGCTCCTCTGAGCCGGTACGCCCATGGCGGTGAGGGAGTCGCGGACGAGACGGCGGGCGTAGGCGTCGACCGCGTCCAGACACCCGGGCTCGAAGGGGGCACCCGCGTGCCGCACGGTGTCGTGTGCCGCCGCGCCGACCGCTTCGATCACGGAGGGCCGCAGGACGGGGACCGGCCGGTGTACGGTGCCTCGGCCGACGACGGCGGCTTCGGCCAGCGCTCCGGTCGTGACGCGCAGGGGCGCCAACTGCCGGGCGGGGCCCGCCAGTACACCGAGGAAGGCGTCGATGCCCTCGGCCTCGGTCAGCGGTTCGACGCCCCACCCGGCGATGCGCCGCCGGTAGGCGTCGGTCGCCACCGCGCCCCGCTCACCCCAGTACCCCCAGTTCCATATGGTGACCGGCCGGTGCAGCCGGCTTGCCGCGTAGGCGCCGAAGGCGTCCTGGAACGTCGACGCGGCAGCGTAGTTGGCCTGCCCCGGGTTGCCGGTGAGCGCGACCGCGGACGAGAAGTGCGCCACGAAGTCGAGGGGTTCCGCGCTCAGCGCCTCGTGGAGCGCGACCGTTCCCCGGACCTTCGGCGCGAACACGGCGTGGAAGTCCGCGTCGCTCATCCGGGCCAGGGTCCGGTCCCGGAGGACGAACGCCGTGTGGATGACACCGTCCACGCCGCCGAACCGCGCCCGCATCCGGGAAACCGCCGCCCGTACCGCATCGGTGTCGGTGACATCTCCCTGGTGGTAGGCGATCTCACCGCCGCTACCGGTCGGGGGGGTGAGCGCGTCCGCCGGGAGTTCGTCCGGTGAACGGCGGCCCATCAGCAGCAGCCGGGCACCGTACTCCGCCACCAGATGCCGCGCCACCGAACGGCCCAGTCCGCCGGCACCGCCCACCAGCAGATACCGGCCGCCCCGGCGGATCGGCGGCGGGCCGGGCGCAGGTCCGGGGGGCGTCGCGGGCTCCAGGGTCCTGACCAGTCGCGCCCCGTCCCGCAGCGCCACCTCCGCCATCGGGAGGCCGGCCGGTTCGGCCTCGATCCCATCGAGCAGCGCCGCCAGGTCCCGTGGCCCGTACCGGGCCAGTTCCGCGCCGGACACATCCACACAGCTGACGTCCAGGAAGCTCAGCTCCCTGGCCACCGTGCGGGCCAGCCCGTGCAGCGAAGCGGCGAACGGGTTGGCCGCGGGCCGTGCCTCGTCCACCTGCTGGGCATCGCTCGTGAGCACCGAGAGCCGCAGTCCGTGGGGCCGCAGGTCGGCCAGCGCCCGTGCGAGGTGGAACAGGGCGAGGCAGCCGTGGCGCTGGGACTCGTCGAGATACTCCAGATCGGCCGGTGAGTAGTGCCGCTCCGCCACTCCCCCGAGGAAGTGGATCACTGTGGGCCGGGGCGTCTCCCGCAGCAGGGCGGCGAAGTCCTCGGGGGTGTCCAGGCCCGTCGGATCGACCGTGCGGGCCCGGCCGCCGTGCCGCGATGCCAGCGCCGCGCCCAGTCCGTGGTCCTCCCCGGTGGTGAGCACCAGGACCGCCCCGCCGCCGTCCCGGTGCCCGGGTGACTGCGGCCGGGGCGGCAGCGGGGACAGCCGCCAGACGGGCCGGAAGTACGGGACCCCGCTCCCGTTCGCCGGCCGCCACGCGTCGCGCCGCCGGACCGCGCGGAAGCCGGAGAACTCCGCCAGCGGGCGTCCGTCTCCGTCGCAGAGAACGACATCGCACCGCACACTGCCCGGGTCCGGTGACGCTGAGCCCGTCGACGCTGTGCCCGATGCCCCTGTGCCCTCCGCCGCCGAGGACGCCGTATCGATGCGTACGTGGGCGAACCGGGCCCGCCCGGCCGGCTCGTGGAGTGCGAGGCGGCCCGCCGAGACGGGCAGGGTCGGGGGCCGGTCCTGAGCGGGCAGGGCGCCGTGGATGGCGTGCAGCGCCGCGTCGGCCGGGCCGGGCGCCAGCCACCAGTCGCCCGCGGGGGCCGGTGCCAGCTCCGCCAGCGCCTCGCCTTCACCGCACCACAGACGGAGAATCCGCCGGTACGAGGGTCCGTAGCGCAGGCCGTGCCGCTCCGCGCCCAGGTAGAGCGACTTCCCGTCGCGCTCTCGCGGGCACCGCTCCCGTACGGCCGCCAGGTCCAGCGGGATGGCCGGTCCGCCGGTCTCCGTGCCCGCGACGGCGGTCGAGCACACGGTTCCCCGGGCGGAGAGCACCGTCGCGGAGTATCCGTCGCCGTCGCGGGACACCCGGACGGTGACCGGTGTCCCGTCGATCTCCAGGGGCGAGCGCCACCGGATGGCGCCCAGGGAGGTCACCGGCCGGCCCGCGACCGCCGAGGCCGCCGCCCGGATCAGCTCCAGGTGGGCGACGCCCGCGAGGACCGGGCGGCCCTCGACCAGGTGATCGGCGACGACGGGGTCGCCGGCGCCGAGCGTCACGGCGAACTCGGCTCCGTCGGCGGTCTCGGTCCGCGCGCCGAGCGGGTTCGCGGCGCCGGGTTCACCCATGTCGCCCCCGGTCGTCGGCACCCAGTGCACAGGTCCGGCGAAGGGGTACGCGGGCAGCGGCACGGTGCGGGGGCGCTCACCGCCGTAGGCCGCCGCCCAGTCGATGTCCGCGCCCCGGACCCACAGGGCCGCCAGGCGGTCCCACCGCCGCCGCTCGATCAGCTCGGCGAGCTGATCCGCCGGGGGCCGGGGTCGCTGCTCCGGGTCGGCCTGCCCGGTGAGCAGTACCGGGGTGGCCTGCCCGGTGAGCAGTGCCGGGGTGGCCTGTCCCGTGAGCAGTACCGGCTCGGACAGTGCCGGGGTGGCCTGTCCCGTGAGCAGTACCGGCTCGGACAGTTCCGGAGCGGCCCTCCCGGACAGCGGTTCCGGAGCGGCCCTCCCGGCGGGCTGATCCCTGTCGTCTGCCGATGCGGCGATGAACCGCCTGAGCCGGTCGCGGAGTTCGGGCAGCGACCGTACGGTCACCGCCAGCCGGAACCGCTGGGCGTCCCGGCCGACCTGGAGGGTGTAGGCGATGTCGCGCAGCGTACCGGGGCGGTCCCGCTCGCCCAGCCGGTCCGCCAGCCGCCCGGCCACCGCCGTCAGCCGCTCCTCGGTGCGCGCCGAGAGCACGATGAGGCACTCCCCGTCCGGCTCCGCGAGGCCGGTCGCCGGTGGCGGCCGGTACTCCTCGACGACGGCATGGGCGTTGGCGCCGCCCGCTCCGAAGGAACTCAGCCCGGCACGCCGGGGGGCGGAGCCCCCGGGACGCGGCCAGGGGGCGGCGGAGTGCTGGAGCCTGAACGGCGTCCCGGTGAAGTCGATATGCGGATTGGGGACTTCGCTGTGCAGTGACGGTGCGAGTGTGCCGTGCCGGAGCTGGAGCACCAGCTTGGTCAGCCCGGCGATACCGGCCGCCGCCTCGGCGTGGCCGATGTTGGCCTTCAGCGACCCGATGGCGCAGAACGGCCCGTCGGCGGCCGGTCCGAACGCCCGGGAGAGCCCGTCGATCTCCACCGGGTCCCCGAGTTCCGTACCGGTGCCGTGCGCCTCCAGGTACCCGATGGTGCGCGGGTCGACGCCGGCCCGCCGCAGCGCGTCCCGGACCACCGTCGACTGGCCCCGGGGCGAGGGCACCGCGTAGCCGTTGGTCCGGCCGCCGTGGCCGATCGCGGTGGAACGGATCACCGCGTGCACATGGTCGCCGTCCGCCACCGCGTCGGCGAGCGGCTTCAGCACCACGGCGCCGACACCCTCGCCGGGTACGAAGCCGTTGCCGCCCGCGCCGAACGGACGGCAGACACCGTCCGGCGACAGCATCCGCTGTTCGTGCAGCATCATGAACTTCAGGGGGTGCAGATTCAGATACGCGCCGCCCGCGACGGCCATCCGGATGTCGCCGCGCCGCAGGCCCTCGCAGGCGAGGTGCAGGGCGGTCAGCGATCCGGAGCAGGCGGTGTCGACGGCGATGCTCGGTCCGTGTGCGTCGAGGAGGTAGGAGAGCCGGTTGGCGAGCGAGAAGTCCATGGAGTACCCGGGGACGGGGCGTCCGCGCCCCCACTCCTCGGCCGCGACCAGTTCGTAGGCCAGTCCGGTGGTCGCGACGTAGACGCCGAGCGCGTGCCTGCCTCCCGTCTCGGTGTAGCGGTGCAGACGGGCCCGTGAGTAGCCCGCGTCCTCGACGGCCGACCACGCCACCTCCAGGAACAGCCGCTCCGCCGGGTCCATCCGCTCGGCCTCGCGCGGGGCGATCCCGAAGAACAGCGAGTCGAACCGGGCCACGTCGCGCAGGAATCCGCCCCGGCGGCCGTGGCTCGCGGCGGACCGCGGATCGTCCGCGGGACCGTCGCTCGCCCAGCGGCCGGGCGGGATCGGGGTGATCGCGTCCTTCCCGGCCACGAGAAGCTCCCAGAGCCGGTCCGGATCGTCGGCTCCCGGGTACCGGCCCGCGATCCCGATCACGGCGACGGCACCGGTGTCGGCCCGGACGTCGGATTCGATGTGGGCGCGGGCATCGGCAGCGGTGTGGGCTCCGGCGGGTCCGGTCGGTCCGGCGGCGCCGCCGGGTCCGCCGGGTCCGCCGGGTCCGCCGGGTCCGCCGGGTCCGCCCGTGACGGACACTACGGGCCCCTGAGGAGTCACGGTCGCGGACGGGGGCATGGACGGGGTCATGGCCTTGGGCCGATCGGTGCGCTCCGGTCCCCCGGTCAGGGCGCGCGATCGCTCGGGGTGCCGTTCGGCCAGATATCCGGCCAGCTCCCGGACGGTCCGGTGGTCGAAGAGCAGGGTGACGGGCAGCGTTCCGAAGTGCTCGGACAGCCGCGCCGCGAGCCGTTTGACCAGAACGGAGTCGACGCCGAGCGTCGAGAACTCCTGGTCGGCCCGGAGCCGCCCGGCCGGCATTCTCGTCGTCTCGGCGACCAGTGCGAGCAGATGGGCCTCGACCGCCTCGCCGAGGCCGCCGGGGCTTTCGAGACCCTCGGGGACCTCGGGGACCTCGGGCCCTTCACGGCCGTCGCGCTTCGGCTGCCGGGCCACGGCGGGCGTCCGCCGGCCGGCGGTGCGCTCCCGTACGAGCCGGTGTATCCGTTCGGTGTGGCCGTGGACGACCAGCGACTCGGGCACACCGGAGCGCAGGGCGGCGGCCAGCGCGGCGAGGCCCGATCCGGCGGGCATCGGCACGACTCCGTGTGTCAGTTCCGTCGCCCGGGCGTCCTCCTCGCTGAAGCGCATGCCGCCGTCGGCCCACAGGGGCCAGCCGACCGACACGGTGGCACCCTGGCGCTCGCCCGCGGCGACCCGGGCGGCCCGGCGGGTGGCGAAGCCGCCGAGCGCGCGGCTCGCCGCCGCGTAGTCCGCCTGACCGGCTCCGCCGAGATAGCCCGCCATCGAGGAGAACAGCGCGAACAGGTCGAGCGGCTCGTCGCGGGTCGCCTCGTCCAGGATCCGGGCACCGGCCACCTTGGGGGCGAGGACACGCAGTTGTGCCCCGGGCGGTTTGTTGACGATATACGTGTCCTCATTGACTCCGGCGAGGTGCAGTACCCCGGTCAGGGGCCCGAACTCCCGCCGGGCGAGCGCCACCGCCCCGGCCACGGCCGCCGGGTCCGTCACATCGGCGCGGACGAACCGGGCCCGGCCGCCCACGCTCTCGACCCGTTCGATCGCGCGTCGCACGGTGTCGGCGGGCTCCGACCGGCCGAGGAGGACGAGCCTGGCCCCGGTCCGCTCGGCGAGCAGCCCGGCGATCCGCAGTCCGAGCCGACCGGCTCCGCCCGACACCAGGTAGACGCCCTGGTGCCGGAAGGGGCCGGTCCCGTCCGGGACCACCGGACCGGCCGGTGCCGGGCCGCTCGGCCGGAGGGTGCGTACCCACCGTCCCGCGTTGTCGTGGCGGACCTCCGAGAACGCCGGTGCCGACACCTCCCGCGCCGCCAGTTCCAGCAGGGCCCCGAGGTCGTCGGGCGGAGTTCCGCACGGCGCCCTCATCGCGACCGGGCGCAGCCGGCTGTCCTCCAGACCGGCGATCGCGCAGAAGCCCCCGAGGGCCGCCGCGGACTCTTCGGCCTCTGGCCCGGTGGCCACGCACACCAGTGACGGCGGCTCGCCCTCCCGTTCCCTGATCAGGGTGCGGACCAGCGGATAGGCCGCGTCCAGGCAGTGCTCAGGCGCGGCGGCGGTGACGAGCACGATATGCGCGGGGGTACGGTCCAGGGCGCGCAGCCGTGCCCACAGTTCGCTCCAGCCGGTGTCGGCGTCGACGCCCGCCTCGTAGCGGCCATCGCCCGTCCGGCCGAAGCGGGTTCCGGCCGTTGCCCGCACCAGTACGGTGCCGGCGGGCAGTCGGGGCGGCGAGGGGACCCGGTCGAGTACCAGGAGCACGGGGCCGGACGCCGGGGCCGCGTCGGCATCGGCATCGGCATCGGCATCAGCCCGTTCCCACACCGCTTCGAACGCCGTCATGGCATGGGCGGAGGGCCGCACGGCGGCACCGCCATTGTGAGCGGGGGCCGGTGGGGCCGGGTGCCCGTTGCGAGCGGGTACGGATCGGGCCGCGCCCCCGTCCTCGGCGGAAGCGTAAGCGGAAGCAGAAGTCGAAGCAGAAGTCGAAGCCGGCGCGGGTGCCGCGCGGTCGGCGGCCCGGAGGCGGGCGGTCGCGTCGGCGATCGACAGCTCACCTCGGCTGACCTGTTCGAGGATCTCGCGCCGGTTCCTCTTCATTCGGCTCCGTCCAGGATTCTGTCGGCCTCGTCGACCGAGACTTCACCGTTCCGGAGCGAGCGCAGCAGGTCCCGCACCTCGTCCGGAGGGCTCTCGGGGCGTCCGGGCAGCGGCTCCGCCCAGTGCCGCACCGGGTCGAACGGATAGGTGGGCAGCGACACCCGGCGTGGTGTGCGCGGGCCGGGCGGCGGTGACCAGACGGCGCCGCCGCGCACCCAGCCGCGAGCGCCCTCGACGGGATCGGACCCCGCCCGGTCGCCCGGCTCCGCCGGAGAGAGTGTGTGGCCGGTGAAGACCCTGGTGTCCGGCCGCCCGTCCAGATGGCGGCCGAGTGCCTCGGTCAGCTCGGCGGTGGTCGTGACCACCGCGGCGAGCCGGTGCGCCATCGCGTCCCGGCCGGCCCGGAGTGTGAACGCCAGGTCGGGCAGGGGAAGCTGTGGCACGCCGTCGGCGGCGCGGGTCCGGAGGAAGTCGTACAGCTCGCGGACCCGGACGGACAGCCGCTCCTCGCTGCGGGCGGACAGCACCACCACTTCCGGGCCCGGCTCCACCGCTGCGGCCGCGGGCCGCGGGTACTCCTCCAGCAGCACATGTGCGTTGGTGCCGCCCATGCCGAAGGCGCTGACTCCGGCACGCCGGGGTGCGGCCACAGGGTCCGGGGTGGTCCAGGGGGTGAGCCTGTCGACGATGTGGAACGGGCTGCCCGCGATCTCCAGCAGCGGGTTGGGCTCGGAGAAGTGGATGGTGGGCGGGAGGGCTTGGTGGCGCAGCGCGAGGACGAGTTTGGCGACTCCGGTCAGTCCGGCGGCCGCCTCCAGATGGCCCATGGCGGACTTGACGGTGCCGACCCCGCACCAGGGCGCCACCGGTTCGTTCTCGGGCCGGCCGGTGAGGGTGGCGAACGCCGTGCGCAGTCCGCGGATCTCGATCGGATCGCCGATCTCGGTGCCGGTGCCGTGGGCCTCGACATAGCTGACGGTACGCGGGTCGACACCCGCCGCCCGGTAGACGGAGGTGATCAGTCCGGCCTGCGCGGCCGGGCTGGGCACGGTGAGCGAGCGCGCCCGGCCGCCGTGCGAGACTCCGCTGCCGCGTACCAGCGCGTGCACGGTGTCCCCGTCGGCGACCGCCCGGGCGAGCGGCTTGAGCAGCACGGCCACGGCTCCCTCGCCCCGCACCATGCCGTTCGCCCGCGCGTCGAACGCCGCGCACCGGCCGTCGGGGGACATGACTCCCAGCTGGCCGAGGGCCACGAACACATCGGCGGTGAGGAACAGATGCACCCCGCCGACGATCGCCGCCTCGCACTCGCCGCTCCTGATACTGCCGACCGCCCGGTGCAGCGCGGTCAGCGAACTGGAGCACGCCGTGTCCACCGCCTCGCTCGGTCCGAGGAGGTCGAGCTGGTACGACACCCGGTTGGCGATCATGCAGTGGCCGTTGCCGGTCATCACATGGCCCTCCCGGTGCCGGCCGGCGCGCTGGAGCTGCCAGTCGTAGTCGTGGGAGGTGGCACCCACGAACACACCGGTACGGCTGCCCCGCAGCTCGCCGGGCGCGTGGCCGGAGTCCTCGACGGCCTGATAGGCCGTCTGGAGCATGATCCGCTGCTGGGGGTCCATCAGTTCGGCCTCCAGCGGCGTCATCCCGAAGAACTCGGCGTCGAACCGGTCGACGCCGTCGCAGAACGAACCCCATCTGCTGTCGACGGTCCCCGTCGTGCGATACGGATCGCCGTACACCTCACGCCAGTCGAACCGGTCCGCCGGCACCTCGGTCACCAGATCGTCGCCCGCGCTCAGATGCCGCCACCAGCTCGCCAGGTCCGGCGACTTGGCGAATCGGCCGGCGATACCGACGACGGCGACCGGATCGTCCGTCCGGTTCGCTGCCGGGGCGCTCACCGGGGCGGGCGGTGCCTTCGGTGCCTCGGCCGGCCGCTGGGTGCGGCGGGCGGTCAGATGTGCGCCCAGCGACTCCAGCGTCCGGTGCTCGTAGAGCAGCACCCGGGGCAGGGGGCCGAACTCCGGCTCCAGACTCCGTACCACCTCGATGGCGCTCAGTGAGTCGATGCCGTACGTGCCGAAGTCGGCTCGCGGGTCCACCGTTTCGGCCCCGACCCCCAGGAACCGGGCGAAGGCCCCGCGCAGTCGCCCCATGACGTCGTCGGGCGCCACCGCCCCGACCGCGCGGGCGGGGACGGCGGTGGCCGTCCCGGTCGCCTCGGACATCCCGGTCGCCTCGGACATCCCGGTCGGCGCGGATATCCCGGTCGGCGCGGGTCCGCAGGCTGTGCCGGAGTCCTCGGACGACCGGGAGGTCTCGGGTTCCGTCACCTCGGGGGCGACCGTTCCCGTACCGACGGCCTCGCAGAGGAGTACGGCGTTGTCGAAGTCGGCCTCGTCGCCGGTGGCGCCGAGGGCCCACAGCGGACCGAAGCCCTGGCGTGCCGCGGCCTGCCGCCAGCGCGGCACATCCAGGAAGGGGGAGTGCGGCAGCCGTTGTCCGGTGTCCACTGCCGACCAGTAGCCGGGCAGTGGTCCGATCACCGCCGTCATCGCGGCGCGGACGCGGGTCACCTCCTCCAGCACGAGGAGGCCGCCGTCGGCGAGCAGCCGGCGCAGCCCGGCCAGGGCGGCGTCGATGTCCCGGGTGGCGTGGACGACGTTCGCGGCGAGGACGATGTCGGCGGAACCGGCGGCGAAGCCCTGTGCCTCGGGGTCGCTGTCGAGATCCAGCCGCGCGAAGCGGAGGCCGAGCGGCGAGGAGGCGAAGCGGTCGCGCGCCGTACGCAGGAAGTGGGTGGAGACGTCGGTGAAGGTGTACTGCGTACGGGCCGGTTCACCGGCGAGGGCGTCGAGCACCCGCCGGGTGGTGCCGCCGGTTCCGCCGCCGACCTCCAGGATGCGCACCGGGCGGCCCGGCTCACCCGCGCGCAGGGACCGTGCCCGGTCGGCCACGGTCCGTGCCACGAGGGCGTTGTAGTGGTCGACGAGCGGGTTGTCGCCGTAGACCCGGGCGAGCAGTTCGGAGCGCCCGTCCGAGAAGTACAGTTCGAGCGGGTCCAGCCCGCCGGTGAGTATCTCGGGCAGCCGGGGGAGGCAGACGCGTACCAGCTCGCCCCACGCGGACAGTTCGGGATGGTCGGCGACCAGCGCCGCGACATCGGAATCGAGACTGTGCGTGCCGGTCGTCGCGGCGAACGGCGTGGCCGGGGCTTCGGCAGTGTTCGCGGTGGGACCGGCGGCCGACGGTTCGGCCAGCAGGTTGGCGAGCGCGTCCGCCAGCCTGCCGTGGGCGGCGGGGTCGGCCAGCCGTTGCCGCAGCCGGGTCGCGGTGAGCGGCCCGCCGTCGTCCAGGAAGCGGCGGCACCACCGCAGTACGAGCCGGTCCAGCCGGTCGAGCCCCTCGGCGGCCCGCTGTCCCGAGAAACCGCTCCGGGCGACATGGGCGGCCAGTTCCCGGGCGAGAGCGGCGGCGGTCGCCGGTGCCGGAGCCCGGGCAGGTGCCGGTGGCGAAGCCGGTGCCGGAGTCCGGGCAGGTACCGGTGGCGAAGCCGGTGCCGGAGTCCGGGCAGGTACCGGTGCCGGAGTCCGGTCCGTCGCCGCGTCGGGCGCCGGACCCGATGCGGCCGCACCCTCATCGAACCAGTGCCGCTCCCCGGCGAAGGGGTATGTCGGCAGCGGCAGCCTCGGCAGATCCTGGACGGGCAGTGTGCTGTCCTCCCCCGCGGTCCAGCGGCGGGCGGCGCTCAGCAGTGACCGGGGGGCGTCGTCCCCGCCCGCCACCCGCCCGGCGGCATCGCCCTCGGCGAGCGAATCGAGATGGTGCAGCAGCGCGGGCAGCGAGTCCGCGACGACGGCCGCCCGTACGGCCATCGGCTCGCGGCCGTGGTACAGCGTGGCCGCGACCCGGTCGAGCCGTGGCTCGCCAGCGCCCGCGAGGAACGCGCGGTGCCGGGCGGCCAGTTCGCCCAGCCGCCCGGCGTCGGCGGCGGAGAGCACGAAGACGAGCGGTCCCCCGGTGGGCTCGGGGAGCCGCCGGGCGGGCGGCTCCTCCAGTACCGCGTGCGCATACGATCCGCCGAAGCCGAACGAACTCACGGCGGCCCTTCGCGACCCGTCGGCGGCCGGCTGCCAGAGCACCGGTTCGGTGTTGATGTAGAGCGGACCGCCGTCCAGCGCGCAGGCGGGGTTGAGTTTCTCGTGCGCCGGCATCGCCGGGATGAGCCGGTGCCGCATCGACAGCACGGTCTTGACCACGCCCACCAGTCCGGCGGAGCCCTCGGTGTGGCCCAGATGGGCCTTGGCCGAGCCGAGGGCGCAGAAGCCGCTCCGGTCGGTGAAGTGCCGGAACGCCACGGTCGCCGCTTCGAGTTCGAGCGGGTCGCCCAGGCTGGTCCCGGTGCCGTGCGCCTCCAGATAGGTCAGCGTCGCCGGGTCGACGCCGGCCGCCCGCCAGGCGCGTATGAGCAGTTCCGTCTGGCGCCGCGGGCTGGGGGCGGTGACCGTGCTGGCATGTCCGCCGTGGCCGGCCGCCGACCCGCGGACGACGGCGTGTACGGGGTCGCCGTCGGCGAGGGCGCGTTCCAGCGGCTTGAGCAGTACGGCCACGACCGCCTCGCCCGGGACGTAGCCGTCGGCCCTCGCGTCGAAGCTGTGGCAGCGGCCGGACGGGGAGAGCGCGCCCAGCGCCGAAGCACGGAGATAGTGCTGGGGGCTGAGGATCAGATTCGTCCCTGCCGCGAAGGCCATCTCGCACTCGCCCCGCTGGAGCGCGGCGACCGCCAGGTGCAGTGCGTACAGCGAGGACGAACAGGCGGTGTTCACGATCATGCTGGGGCCCGACAGGTCGAAGACGTACGACGGGCGGTTCGCGGTCATGGCCATCGAGGTGCCGGTGACGTCGAAGGGGCCCAGCGTTCGCCGGTACCGGGCGAGTTCCTCGTCGTAGTCCTGGAAGCACTGGCCCACGTAGCTGCCCGTCGCGGACCCGCGGAGCCGCTTGGCGACCCCGGCGTCCTCGGCCGTCGCGTACATCACCTCCAGCAGGAGACGGAGTTGGGGATCCATGCTGTCGGCCTCGGCGTCGCCGATGCCGAAGAACCGCGCGTCGAAGCGGCTGGGGTCGCGGATGAAGGCACCGTGCGCGCAGGGGGTCCCGTCGGGCCGCTCCCCCGTGGGGTCGTGATACGCACGGTGGTCCCAGCGGTCCGGCGGCACGGGTGTGACCAGGTCGCGGCCGGCCGCGAGGTCGTCCCAGAAGCCTGCGAGGTCTCCGCCGCCGGGGAACCTCCCGGCCATCCCGATCACCGCGACCGGCTCCGGAGGTCCGCCCTGTGCCCGGCGGGGAGGGGTCCCGGCGGCGCGCGCGGATGCGGGCCGCCGCGCCATCAGCGCCCGCGGGTGCTCGCGCGCCAGGAACCGGGTGAGATCGGCGGCATTGGGGTGACGGAACAGCGCGGTGGCGGGCACCTCGACGCCGAGTGCGGTCTCCAGCCGCCGCGCCAGCCCGACGACATCGGCGGAGGACAGGCCCATCTCCATGAAGTTGGCGTCCACGGCCGCGGGGGCTCCGACTCCGTCGAGTGCCGCCCGTACGACCGCGCCCGCGGCGTCCTCGATCGCACCGAACGGTTCACCGGCCGTCGGCGCGGGGGCAGGCACGGCAGTGGGCACTGCGGTGGACGCGGCAGTGGGCGCGGTCGTCGGTACGGCGCCGAGGGCGGCATCGGGGGCGGCGGCGAGCGGGAGCCGCTTCGCGAGGCGGGCGGCATCGCCGTGCAGTACGACGAGTTGGTGGCCGTGATGGCCGTACGCGGCCTCCAGCGCGGCGAGACCGTCCTCGGTGGCCAGTGGCCGCGCACCGGTCCGCGAGAGCACCAGCTCCGCCACGGCGGGGTCGATGCGCATGCCTCCGTCGCGCCACAGGGGCAGATTGACGGCGAGGGTACGGCCGCGCCGGTCGCCGCGGCGGCGCAGGCTCTCCCGCCAGTCGGCGAACGCGTCGAGATAGCGGTTGGCAGCGGCGTAGTCAGCCGCGCCGGAACTGCCCGTCACGGACGCCACGGAGGAGTAGAGGAGCAGATAGTCGAGGTCCGCCTCCCGGGTCGCGAGATCGAGATTGACCGCGCCCAGCACCTTGGGCGCGAGCACCCGCCGCATCCCGTCGGCGTCCTTGTTGACGAGCAGCGCGTCCGCCACGACGCCTGCGGCGTGCAGAACGCCGGTGAGCCTGCCGAACCGCTCGGTCACCTCGGCCACCGCCCGGCTCACCGCTTCGGGATCGGTGACGTCCGCCGGTACGTAGCAGGCGCGCGCGCCGAGGTCCGTCAGCTCCCGGATCGCCTGGGCCGAGGCCGGGCCCGCCGGGGAACGTCCGAGCAGCGCCAGGCGGACGCCGGGGCTCCGGGCGAGCCGCCGCGCGGTGTGGCGGCCGAGACCACCGAGACCACCGGTGATCAGATAGACGCCGCCGGGACGGGAGAGCGGGGCGCGGGCGGGACCCGGGGAGAGCGGAGCGAATCCCAGCACCTCCCGGCCCCCGGCGCCGTGGCGCACCTCGGTCTCCGCCAGGGCGTGATCGGTGGATTCGGCGGGTCCCGCACCGTTCACCGCCGTCCCGCCGTTCACGGCCGCCGCGGCGCTCCGGGCTTCCGCGAGCAGGGTGGCGGCGGTCGGCGGCCCGGCCGCGAACCGGACCGTCCTCAGGGCGAGCGCAGACTGTTCCAGCCGGATGCTGCGGGCGAAGCCGCCGACCGCCGCACAGACGGGTGCGTCCTCGGCGGCCGAGTAGCCGAAGACGACCGGGAACGGAGCCGTACGACCGAGCATCCATGCCCGGCAGAGCAGCATCGGCGACATCAGTACGCCGATGTCGGCGAGGCCGGGACCCGGCCGCCGGGCGGTGGCGGCGGCCACCTGCCACAGATGCAGCAGGGCGGCGGGTTCGGTGCCCTCCGCGCGGAGTTCCGCCGCCAGGGCCTCGTAGTGCTCCGGGGCACCGGGGGAGATCTCGCGGTCGTCGTCGGACAGCCGGGCGTAGGACGCGCCGGGCCGCACCTGGATGACGCGCCGGCATTGGTTCCGCAGCGCCGCGACCCTGGCGTCGTCGGTGTCGAAGGCGACCAGGACGGACTCCCGCCAGGTGCCGGCGGGTGCGGCCGACGGCTCGGGGTGCCAGCGGGGTTCGTAGAACAGGGTCCGCACGGCTTCCGGCCCGTCCGCCGCCCGGAGGGACGAGGGAACGGGCGGGGACGGAGGCGCCACCGCCTCGCGCCGCTGCCCGGCGTCGCCCGCACCGAGCCAGTAGCGCCGCCGGTCGAAGGGATACGTCGGCAGCGGCACCCGGCGCGCTCCCGGGTGGACGGTCAGGGGCGGCCCTTCCGGGGCGGGCACACCGCGGCCCGCGGCCACCTCGTCGAGTGCCATGGCGAGCTGTGCCGTGCCGTCCCCCCGCAGCGCGGCCCGGTGCTCCATCCTCCGGCGGCCGTCGCGCAGGGTGCGGGCCACATCGGCCGGCGACAGCCCGGGGTGGGCCCGCAGATGACGGGCGAGCCGGGCGGCCATCCGGCGCAGTTGCTCTCCGGTCCGGGCCGAGATCTCCATCTCGTACGGCCCCGGGGCCACTTCCCCCGCCCGCGCGGACCGGGTGTCCGCGTGTGCCGCGTGTGCTTCGTGTCCCGTGTATTCCGCATGTTCCTCGTGTTCCGTGTATTCCGTATGTTCCTCGACGATCAGGTGGGCGTTGGTGCCGCCCGAACCGAAGGCGCTGATCGCGGCGCGGCGGGGGGCGATACCGCCGGTGACGGGATCGACGGGCGCCGGCCAGGGGGCCGGGTCCTCGGGCAGATGGAACGGCGTCGACGCGAACCGGATGCCCGGGTCGGGGCCGTCCGCGAGAGGTGTCCCGGGAAGGGTCCGGTGCCGCAGGCACAGCAGCACCTTGGTGAGGGCCGCCATGCCGGCCGCCGCCTCCAGGTGCCCGACACTGCTCTTGGCCGATCCGACGGCGCAGTAGCCGCGAGCCGTGGTGCGCCCGCCGTACACCTCGGTGAGCGCCTCCACCTCCATTCTGTCCCCGAGCGCACTGCCGGTGGCGTGCGCCTCGACATAGGTGATGGTCTCCACCGGGACGTTCGCGGCGTCGAGCGCGGCGGACACGACCCGGGCCTGCGCCTGCGGGCTGGGCACGGTGAACCCCGCGGTACGGCCGCTGTGCCGCAGGGCCGATCCTCGGATCACCGCGTAGACGTGGTCGCCGGACGCCTCGGCGTCGGCGAGTGGCCGCAGCACCACCACGCCCACGCCCTCCCCCGGCACATAGCCGTCCGCGCCCTTCCCGAACGGGCGGGAGCGGCCGTCGGATGAGAGCAGGCCCAGCTCGGCCAGGCGCCGGTACTTGTAGGGGTGCAGCGTGAGGTTGACCCCGCCGGCCACCGCCGCCGCGCACTCCCCGCGCCGGATGCTCTCGGCGGCCAGGTGCAGGGCGGTCAGCGCGGAGGAGCAGGCGGTGTCCACGGTGAGGCTCGGACCCTGGAAGTCGAGGGTGTACGCGACCCGGTTGGCCAGCGCGGAGAACCAGGAGCCCGCCGCCTCGGGGGCGCCGTCGCGGCTGCGGTCCAGGCCGTGCAGCACATAGTCGTTCCACATCACCCCCGCGAAGGTCCCGACGGCGTGCCCGGTCTCGGCCGACAGCCCCTCGGGGGTGTGTCCGGAGTCCTCCACCGCCTCCCAGGCGGTCTGGAGGAACAGCCGCTCGTGCGGGTCCATCAGTGCGGCCTGCCGACCGTCGATACGGAAGAACTCCGGGTCGAACTCGGCGATGCCGTCGCAGAACGCGCCCCGGGTCCCCGGCTCGGCGTGCCAGCGGTCGGCCGGCACCTCGCCCAGGCAGTCGCGCCCCTCGCTCAGCACGGTCCACAGATCAGCGGCGGTGGGGGCTCCTGGATAGCGCCCCGCCAGGCCGGTGATCGCGAGATCCCCGGGCGCGGCCGACCGCCGGGCGGGCCGCGCCCTTGTCTCTGCCTTTGCCTCTGCCTCCGCCGACTGGGGCTGGGGCTGGGGCTGGAGTTGCGGCTCCGCAGGGGAAGTGGGCACCGTACGCGTGCCAGGCGCGGAACCGGGCCCCGGCTCCGTACGAGACACAGGCTCGGCCTCCGCACCGGTCACCGGCACCGGGTCCGGCACCGTGACCCCCTCCGCTCCCAGATGGGCGGAGAGCGACCGCACGGTCGGATACTCGAAGAGAAGCGTCGGATAGATCTGCCGGCCGAGCCGTTCCTCCAGCGCGGCGGCGATCCCCAGGAGCGCGACGGAGTCCAGCCCGAGTTCGTAGAAGCCGCGTTCGGCGTCGACCTCCGTGCCCGGTGCGCCGAGGCGTTCCCGCACCAGCGTGGCGACCAGTTCCGTCAGGGCGTCGGCGCCCGGGGCCGGTTCCGGGACCGGTGCCGGCGTGGGCGTGGGCGCGGGGGCGGGGGCGGCCGGCCCTGAGGGAACCGGGACGGGAGCGGTTCGGGGCGTGGCGTCGAGCAGCCGGGTGATCTGGTCGGCCGACCGGATGCGCTTGGCGCGGAATCCGGTCATCCGGGCGATCGGCCCGCCGTGGAGGTCGAGTACCTCGATGTCCGCGTCGAACGTCTCGGCGTCCAGCCCGCCTCCGGTCCGGCGCGGCACATGCACCAGGTTCTCGGCCGACGGACGGCCGAACGCCCGGAAGACGTCGATGGCGATCGGGATGAACGCGTGCCGGGCCCCGGCGCCCGGCGCGGGGCCGAGCAGCAGCAGGGGCACGAGTGTGGCGAAGTCGAGCACCACCGGGTGTATGTGGAACCGGTCGAGATAGGGCTCGGCCTCCGCCCCGAGCCGCATCCGGGCGAGTGCGTGGCTGTCGCCCCAGCCGACCTCGCCACCGGCCTTCATGAACCCGCGGTGGTGGATGTCGAGTTCACGGACGCGACCGTAGAGCTGGTCCACGTCCGCCGTCTCCGTGGCCGCCGCGGTCAGCCGGTCGATGTCGACGGGCGAGACCCGGCCGTCGTCGGCCGCCGGGTGCAGCAGCGCCCGGCAGTTGGTGGTCCAGGGCTCCCCGGGCCCCGGACCGGCGGGCCTGCTGCGCACCGAGACCCCGACACCGCCCCGGGCGAGCGGCTCGGTGACCGCGACCTCCAGTGTGTGTCCGGCGCTCCCCGGGACCACGGGCGCGAGGAACACACAGCGCCGCAGCTCCACCATCGCGGGGTCGATCCCCGCCCGGGCGAGCAGCCGCAGCACGAGGTCGAGCAGAAAGACACCCGGCAGTACGGGCACTGTGTGCACCCGGTGGTCCCGGACCACCGGGTCGTCGGCGGTGAGCGCGGTGGTGATACGCCTGCCGGCCAGTGACCGCAGGGCCGCCGCCACACCGCCGGAGCCGGTGGCGGGGTTGTCGTCCGCAGTCCGCTCCATGGATCAGCTCAGCTCCCCCAGCTCAAGAATGGGACGGAGCACCGGGCGGGCCGCCACGGCTCCGTTGGTGTAGGGCGCGGCGGCATCCCGCGGTCGTTCGGCCCAGTGCCGCAGCCGCCGGAACCGCGGCGGCGGCAGGGGCTCGCGCCGTACGGCGCCGGTGGCGCGTTCGGCATCGGTCACCTCGCGCAGCACCGCGTGGCAGTTGGTCCCGCCGAAGCCGAACGCGCTGATCCCGGCCCGGCGCACGCCGTGGCGCGGCTGCCAGTCGGCCGGCTCGACGTTCGGGTAGAAGGGAGATTCCCGGAAGGCGAAGCGCGGGTTCGGCTCCCCGCAGTGCAGGGTCGGAGGCAGCATGCGATGCCGCAGCGAGAGCACCACCTTGTGCAGGCTCGCCATTCCCGCGGCCATCAGCAGATGTCCGATATTGGACTTCACACTGCCGACGGCGCAGAAGCCGCGCTCGTCGGTGAAGCGGCCGAACGCCTGGGTGAGCGCCCGGAGTTCGATGGGATCGCCGATCATGGTCCCGGTGCCGTGGGCCTCCACGTACGAGACCGTCCGGGCATCCGCTCCGGCCTTGCCGAGCGCGTCGAGGACGACGTCCCGCTGCGCCTGGAGGTTCGGCGTGGTCAGTCCCATGGTGCGGCCGTCGTTGTTGATGGCGACGGACTCCACCACCGCGTACACCCGGTCGCCGTCGGCGAGCGCGCGGTCCAGCGGCTTCAGCAGGACGGCGCCGACACCCTCCCCCGGTACGAATCCGTTGGCACCGGCGTCGAAGACATGGCACGTACCGTCCGGGGACAGGGCGCGTGCCGCGCTGAGCCTCAGATACGGCATCTCGTCCAGGAGGAGGTCTCCGCCGCCCGCGAGCGCCATCTCGCACTCGCCCTGCTGAAGAGCCTGCTGGGCCAGATAGAGGCCGGTCAGCGAGGAGGAGCAGGCGGTGTCCACCACCAGGTTGGGGCCGCGCAGATCGTAGACGTGGGAGAGCTGGGCGCCGATGAAGTTCTGGTTGAGGCCGCTGGCGGTGGCCCGCGCGGGCTCCGGGATCCTGGTGCCGTAGGTGCTGGTGCCCGCTCCCACGAAGACCCCGATCCGCCTGCCGGCCAGTTCGTCGCGGGCATAGCCGGCGTCGGCGAATGTCTCCTCCGCGCATTCGAGGAACAGCCGGGTCAGTGGTTCCAGATGGACGGCGTCCTCCCGCGCGATGCCGAAGTACGCCGCGTCGAAGTCCTCGATCCCGCTGAGGAAGCCGCCCCACTTGCTGATGCTCTTCCCGCTCGCCGCCCGGGGCGCGTAGAGCGATGCGACGTCCCAGCGGGACGGCGGGACCGGGCCGACGCCCGAGCGGCCCGCCCGCAGGAGGTCCCAGAACTCCGCGGTGGTCGGTGCGCCCGGGTATCTGCCTGCCATACCGATGACCGCGAGGGGTACGGTCCGGCCGCCGGGGCCCGCCGGGTCGTCACCGCGGGCCGCCACCGGGGCGGGCGGTCCGCCCGGGTCCGGCGCACCGGGCCCGGCGGGCCGCGCTCCGACCCAGCGCGCGACACCTTCCGCATGGCGCTCCACGAGGTGGCGGGCCAGCCGGGCGACGGTCGGGTAGGCCAGGATCGACGCGGGCTCCACGGGCGCACCGATGGCGCTCTCCAGCCGGGTGACCACCCCGGCGACGAGAATCGAGTCGACGCCCAGGTCGGCGAAGGGCGCGTCGTGCCGTATCGACTCGGGGGCCAGCCGCAGTGGGCGGGCGAGAAGTCCGGCCAGCAGCGCGGCGCACCTGTGCACCAGTCCGTCGGCCGCCTCCGACTCCCCCACTGTCGCTGTCTCCGGCACCGGACCGTTCCCGTTTCCGTTTCCGGCCCCCGGTAACGGCCCGTCCGCCGCCGGGTTCCGTACGGGTTGGTTCCGTACGGGTTCGGGTGCCGGGTTCCGTACGGGCTCCGGCGCGGCGGCAGTGGTCCCGGGCCGCAGGTGCGCGGCAGGGTCCGGCGCCGCCCCGGGTGGGTCGCCCGGCTTCCCCAGGAGTCCGGCGGCGCCGGGGCGGGCCGCGACCGCGACACAGCTCGTGGGGCTCCCGTCGGAGCCGATGGTCGCGAGTGCGGCGTCCAGCAGCCCCAGCCCCTGGTGTCCGTTGAGCGCTCCAAGACCCAGCGCCCGGTAGCGCGGGCTGGTCACCTCGCCCATACCGAGACCGGTCCAGCTCCCCCAGTCGACGGCGAGATAGCGGGTGCGTGAGCCACGGCGGCGGGCACGCCGCCGGGCGTACGCGGCGAAGGCGTCGAGGGTCGCGTTGGCGCCGGCGTAGTCGCTGAGCCCCACGGCCAGCGCGGGAACGACGGCGGAGACCGAGGAGAACAGGACGACGAAGTCGGGCTCGTCGTCGGCGATCAGCTCGTCGAGGGCGAACAGGCCCTCCCCCTTGGGCTCCCAGTTCGCGGCGATCTCCGCCCAGCTCTTGTCCAGGAAGACCGGGTTGCCCGGGGCCGAGCCCGCACAGTGCAGTACTCCGGCGAGCGGCCCCAGCCGGGAGCGCACCCGGTCGAGGAAGACCGGCAGCCCGTGGGGCCCCGGCGACCGTTCGGACAGCAGTCCGTGGTGGAGCATCACCTCGGCCCCTGCCGCCTCCATCCGCCGGATCGCCCCCACCCGGTCGCCCCACCAGGCGCCGGGTTCCGGCCGCTCCGCCACGGGCAGGGGCCTTCTGCCGGTCAGGGCGATCCGGCGGGCGCCCCGCTCCACGAGCCGTTCGGCGACGGCCAGGCCCAGTCCTCCGGTACCACCGGTGATCAGATAGCTGCGGTCGGGGTGTACGGGGAAGCCCCCCAGCCGGTCCGGCCGCTCCTCCGGCGGGCGCGGAACCGTGGTGAAGCGGGGTACGGCGCGGACTCCGCCGCGGTAGCGCACCTCCGGCTCGTCTCCGGCCGCCGTCAGCTCCCGTACGGCGAGGGCCAACTGCCCTGCGGCGTCCTCCGGTCCACCGTCACCGTCACCGCCGAGGTCGACCGTGGTGGTGCGGACCGCCGCGTACTCCGCGCCCACCGCCCGCACCAGTGCGGCGATCCGCGCGCCCGCCAGACCGTCGCCGCCGGGCGTCGCTGCGCCCGGTCCCGCCCCGGAACCGGGACCGGGTGCGGGACCGGAACCGGGTGCGGGACCTTCCGGCGAGGCGAGTCCACGGGTCAGCTGGACCCATCGCACACCATCGGTGCGTCCGTGTGCGGCGACGACCTGCAGGACGCCGACCCGGGCGGCCTCGCGGGCGGGCCGCGCTCCCCCGGCGGCGTCGACCAGGTCGACGACCAGGCCGACCGGACCGTGGCGGGACACGACCAGTTCGGCGGCACGGCGTCCCGCCGCGTAGTCGTCGAAGTCCAGCTCGTACTCGTACCGGGCGAGCCGGGGAAGCGGCGACGGCTCGCGCAGTACCACCCAGTCCTCCATCCCCCGGCCGGGCAGCGCTTCGAGGAGGGGCAGAGCGAGTTCGCTGCCGACCAGCAGCAACCGCGTCGGCCGTCCCGGGAGGCTCCCCTCCGACGCGGGCACGGACGCGGGCACGGACGCGGGGAGGGACGCGGGAACCCAGTGCCGGGTGAGCAACTGCGGTACGAGCACGGTGTCGTCCCCGGCCGGCGGGGCGGGCGGTGCCGCGAATCCATGGCCCGTCGAGTGGTCGAAGGGATAGGTCGGGAAGGGAACCCGGCGGGCCTCGGGACCGGGCCCGGCCGGACGCCCGCCGGGCCGACCGGCGACCCACAGCCGGGCGGTCTCATGGAGATCTCCCGTGCCCGGCGCCCGCGTCCCCGGCGCCTCCCCGGCGGTGGTTCGTGCGGTTGTACGGGCGGTTGTACCGGCGTAAACACCCGCCGGGGCGCGGCCGTCGAGCCAGGAGTCGAGCAGGACGGACAGCTCCTCCCTGCTCGTCGCGACTATCGCCAGGCGTGCCGGGAGCACCGTGCGCCCCGTCCGGGAGGTGTGGGCGATGTCCCGGAGAGACGCGGACGCCCCGGGCAGGAATCGGCGCACTCGCTCCGCGTACACCCGCAGCCGCCCGGGATCGGCGGCGGAGAGGACGAACAGCTCCGGCCGGTCCCCCGGGGTCCGCGCGTCCCGGGCGGCCTCCGCCGGGGGCGCCTCCTCCACGATCACATGGGCGTTGGCACCACCGAAGCCGAAGGAGCTGAGCCCGGCCCGCAGGGGTACGGGCCCGCTGTCGGCGTCCGCCGACGGCCCCCATGGCCGCGCGGCGGTGAGCAGCGAGAACGGCGAACCGGACAGCTCCAGATGGGGGTTGGGCACCGCGCCCGCGGCGTTCGGCGGCAGCGTCCGGTGCCGGAGTGCCAGTACGACCTTGACCAGTCCCGCCACACCGGCCGCCGCCTCCAGATGGCCGATGTTCGACTTCACGGCGCCGAGGGCGCACCAGGCCCGACCGGTGTCCTCGCCGGGCCCGGAGAACGCCGCCCGCAGTCCGGCGACTTCGACCGGATCGCCGAGCGCCGTGCCCGTCCCGTGGGTCTCGACATAGGTGACGGTGCGCGCGTCGACGCCCGCGTCCCGCAGCGCCGAGACGACGACCTCCGCCTGCCCCTCCGGGCTGGGCGCGGTGAGCGAGTGCGCTCGGCCACCGTGCCCCACCGCGACGCCCCGGATCACGGCCCGTACGGTGTCGCCGTCGGCCAGCGCGCTGTCCAGCCGCTTCAGTACGACGGCGCCCACTCCCTCGCTGCGGACGAACCCGTCGGCCCGGCCGTCGAAGGACCAGCACCGTCCCGTCGCGGAGAGCATCCCGGCATCGCCCAGGGAGTCGAACCAGCGGGGCGATAGCAGGGCGTTGACCCCGCCGGTGACCGCCAGTTCGCACTCGCCGCCCCGGAGGGCCACGACCGCGCGGTGCAATGCGGTCAGCGAGCTGGAGCAGGCGGTGTCCACGACCTCGCTCGGCCCCCGCAGGTCCAGCAGCGAGGAGAACCGGTTGGCGATGATGCTCTGCATCGTGCCGGTGACCGTGTGGGCGGCCGTCTCCTCACCGTGGTGGGAGAGCAGTTCGGCGTAGTCGTAGAGGCTCGCGCCGACGAAGACGCCGGCCCGCCGCCCGGCCAGCGCCCGGGGGTCGTATCCCGCGTCCTCCAGCGCGTGCCAGCCCGTCTCCAGGAACAGGCGCTGCTGCGGGTCCATCAGCCGCGCCTCGCCCGGTGAGATCCGGAAGAATCCGGCGTCGAACGCCGTGACGTCGTCGAGGAAGCCCCCGTGGCGCCCGGTCCGGGCGGCGTCGAGCCGGTCCACCGGCGCCGGTCCGGTCAGACAGCGGCCGGCGAGCAGGTGCTCCCACAGACTGTCCACGTCCCGGGAGCCGGGAAAGCGGCCCGCCATACCGATGACGGCGACCGGAGCACCCGGGCGGATGCCGTCCCCCGCGAGGGCGGGGCCCAGGGCCGCACCGGGTCCGGCCCGGCGGCCCGCGTCGGTGGCCGGGGCCGGTGCGGAAGCGGCGGATGGCGCGACGCCAGGGACCGGTGCTGACGCGTTCGTCGGCTCGGCGACGGGGGCCGGGACAGCAGCGGTCGGCGGCACGGAGGCCGGTACCGGAAAAGAAACGACCGGCGGCACGGTGCCGGATGCCGGAACTGGAACACCCTGCGGTTCCGCGACCGGGGCCGGTGCGGAGGCGTCCGCCGGGGCGGCGTTCACCGCCGGGCCGTGCCGGTCCAGCAGCATTGCGGTCAGCGCGTCCACCGTGGGGTTCTCGAAGAAGACGACCGGGGTGAGCGCAAGTCCGAAGAGCTGGTTCAGCCGACCGGCGAAGTCGGTGAAGAGCAGGGAGTTGAAGCCGTACCCGCCCAGCTCCGTCCCCGGGTCGATCCGCTCCGGGGCGATACCTGCCAGCGCCCCGGCCTCGGTCCGCAGGCGCTCCCGCAGCGCGGCGGTGGCGGCCCCGGCGGCCTGCCCGGCCCCTTCGGCGTGCCCGGCCCTTTCGGCGTGCCCGAGCTGTTCGGCCCGACCTGCGGCGCGGTCGGAAGGCACTGCGGCCCCGGGTACGCAGGACACGAAACGGTCGGGCGCCGAGGCCGTCGGCGTCGCGACGCTCGTAGGCGTGACACTCGTAGGCGTGACACTCGTAGGCGCGACGCTCGTAGGCGTGAGATCCACGGTCGTGGGGGCCACGCCCACGGAGGCCGTGCCCACGGAGGCGGTGCCCACGGAGGCCGTGCCCTTGGACTCCACGGGCGTACCGGAGGACCGCGCGAGGGCCGCGCCGATCCGTTCCCGGTCCCCGTGGCCCACCAGCACCACCGGTTCACCGAGCCCGAGCGCGTACTCCAGCGCGCGCAGCGCCGCCGGGGTGCCGATGGGCCGCAGCCCGAGTGCGGTTGCGGCGAGCCTGCGGGCGGCATCCGGCATCCGCATGCCGCCGTCCGCCCAGAAGGGCCAGGCGATCGACAGGGATCGGCCGCCGCGCTCGCCACGGGCCACGGCCGCGTCCCGCTGGCGGGCGAAGGCGTCCAGGAAACGGTTGGCCGCCGCGTAGCCTGCCTGGCCCGCGTTGCCGAGGGTCCCCACCACCGAGGAGAACATGACGAGGAAGTCCAGGTCGTCGTCGGCGGTGGCCCGGTCGAGCAGGACGGCGCCCACGGCCTTGGGAGCCAGCACCCGGCGGAACCTGTCCTCGGTCTGGTCCCGCAGCGGAGCGTCGTCGGTGACGCCGGCGGCGTGGATGACGCCGTGCAGCCGCCCGAACCGTTCCCGGGCCGTGGCGACGGCGGCGTCCAGGGCCGTCGCATCGGTGACATCTGCCCGGATGTACACCAGGTCGCCGCCTCGGCCGCGCGCCGTCGCGCGCAGCCCGGCGCAGTCGTCGGGCGACCGGCCGAGCAGCGCCACGCGGGCGGCGTACCGCTCCAGCAGATAGGCGGCGAGGGAGCGGCCGATACCGCCGGCGCCACCGGTGACGAGATAGCTTCCCCCCTGGCGGAACGCCGTCGGCACACCCTCCGGTGCGCCCTGCTCCGGCTGCCGGGGGATCTCCTGCCAGTGGCGATGCCCGCGTTCCCGGCCGCGCGCGCGGATCTCGGCGGCGCCGGAGTCCAGTTCGGCGAGGAGTTCTCCGAGCGCGGGCACGGAG
>NZ_JBSGUP010000025.1:0-31007 GCF_053607985.1 Streptomyces sp. NPDC055078 | reverse complement strand
AGGGCACCACCGACTGGGCTCGGCGGGCCCGCCGAGCCCAGTCGGTGGTGCCCTGGCGGTGTCCCGGAGGCGCCTTGACGGCCTGAGGAGCGGCGTACGGGGTGTGCGGCGGCGTCCGACGGCAAACGACTGCTCACGACGGCAAGCGACTGCTGACGACTGCTGACGACTGCTTACGACTGCTTACGACTGCTTACGACACGGAAAGGGTGGAGACGTGCGGCTGTACGGAGTCGTTGCCGCCGGCTGGTTCCGGCGCTATGCGACCTACCGGGTGGCGACCGCTGCGGGGGTGTTCACCAACACGGTCTTCGGCTTCATCATGGCGTACACCTATATCGCCCTGTGGGACGAGCGGCCCCAGCTCGGCGGCTACGACCTCTCGCAGGCGCTCACCTACGTCTGGCTGGGCCAGGCGCTGCTGATGACCTGCGCCATGATGGGCGGCGGCTTCGAGGACGAGCTGGTGGAGCGCATCCGTACCGGCGATATCGCCGTCGACCTCTACCGCCCCGCCGACCTCCAGCTGTGGTGGCTGGCCGGCGATCTGGGCCGCGCCCTGTTCCATCTGCTGGGCCGGGGCATCGTCCCGATGGCGGTCGGCGCGCTCGCCTTCGACCTGGCCCTGCCCGGGTCTCCGGGGACCTGGCTCGCCTTTCTGTTCGCGGTGGCGCTGGGTGTGGTGGTCAGCTTCGCGGTGCGGTTCCTGGTGGCGCTCTCGGCGTTCTGGCTGCTGGACGGCGCGGGAGTGACACAGCTCAGCTGGCTGGCGGGGATGTTCTTCTCCGGCATGCTGCTGCCGCTCAATGTCTTCCCCGGGGCGCTGGGCACGATCGCCCAGGCGCTGCCCTGGTCGGCGCTGCTCCAGGTCCCGGCGGACGTCCTGCTCGGCAAGCACACGGGGTGGGGCCTGGTCGAGGCGTTCGCCTTCCAGGCCGGGTGGGCGGTGGCCCTGCTCGGCGCCGGCCGGGCGCTCCAGTCCCTCGCGACGCGCAGGGTGGTGGTCCAGGGTGGCTGAGGAATCCACCCGGCTCCCTGAGGGGTACGGGGAGGGCGGGCGCCCGCGCGAGGCTGGATACGAGGACGGCGCGGCGTACGAGCACGACGCGGCGCATGAGGACGGCCCCCGGGGCCCGCGCGGCACCGGGCACAGGGACGACGCGGCGTACGAGGACGGCCTCCGGGATCCTCGTGGCCGGATGTCGACCCTCCTGACCGGGCTGCGCGCCTACGGGTTCATCGTGGCGATGTGGATCCGCTCCACGATGACCTACCGCGCCTCCTTCGCGCTGACGACGGTCGCGAACTTCACGGCGACCGGGTTCGACTTCATCGCGATCCTGCTGATGTTCTCGCACGTCGACACCCTCGCCGGCTACTCACTCGGCGAGATCGCGTTTCTGTACGGCGCGGCGGGCACCGCCTTCGGCCTCACCGACCTGGCCATCGGCTCGGTCGACCGCCTCGGCCGCCGGGTGCGCGACGGCACGCTCGACACCCTGCTCGTACGCCCCGTGCCGGTGCTCGCCCAGGTGGCGGCGGACCGGTTCGCGCTGCGCCGGCTGGGCCGGGTCACCCAGGGGCTGCTGGTCCTCGGCTACGGGCTGGCCGTGGTGGACATCGACTGGACGCCGCTCAAGGTGCTGATGATGCCGATGATGGTGCTCAGCGGGGCGGCGATCTTCGCGTCGGTGTTCGTGGCCGGGGCCGCGTTCCAGTTCTGGGCCCAGGACGCCGCCGAGGTGCAGAGCGCCGTGACCTACGGCGGGAACACCATGCTGCAGTACCCGCCGACGGTCTTCACCAAGGACCTGGTGCGCGGGGTGACCTTCGTCGTACCGCTCGCCTTCGTCAACTGGCTCCCCGGCCTCTATGTGCTGGGGCGGCCCTATCCGCTCGATCTGCCGCAGTGGTCGGCCTTCCTGCCGCCCGTGGTCGCCGCCGTGTGCTGCTGGCTGGCTTCGCTGGCATGGCGGGCGGGCCTTCGTACGTACCGGAGCACGGGGAGCTGACCATGACGGATCTCATGGGAACGGATTTCATGGAAACGGATTTCATCGAACTGGACGGCGTCGAGAAGGTCTTCGACGTACGGCGCAAGGCCGGGCGGCTGCGCCGGGTGCGGCATCAGGTGCGCGCGGTGGACGGCATCACCTTCCGGGTGGCGCGCGGGGAGATGGTCGGCTACATCGGCCCGAACGGCGCCGGGAAGTCCACCACCATCAAGATGCTGACCGGGATTCTCACCCCCAGCGGCGGACGGCTGCGGATCGCGGGCATCGACCCGTCCCGCGAGCGCACCCGGCTGGCCCAGCGGATCGGGGTGGTCTTCGGGCAGCGGACGACCCTGTGGTGGGACCTCCCGCTGCGCGACTCGTACCGGCTGGTGCACCGGATGTACCGCATCCCGGACGACCGGTTCCACGCGAACCTGGAGCGCTGTGTCGAGCAGCTCGACCTCGGCGAACTGCTGGATGTGCCCGTACGGCAGCTCTCCCTCGGCCAGCGGATGCGCGGCGATATCGCGGCGGCGCTGCTGCACGACCCTGAGGTGCTGTATCTCGATGAGCCGACGATCGGGCTCGATGTGGTCTCCAAGGCGAAGGTCCGCGAGTTTCTGCGCGAGCTGAACGCCGAGCGCGGGACGACGGTCCTGCTCACCACGCACGATCTGACCGATATCGAACAATTGTGCAAACGGGTGATGGTCATCGACCACGGCCGGCTGATGTACGACGGCGCCCTCGCCGGCCTCCATGAGGTGGGCGAGAGCGAACGGACTCTGGTGGTGGACCTGGAGCGGGAACTCCCCCCGGTGGTCACGGACTTCGCCCGTACGGTGAAGGTCGAGGGCCCCCGTCAGTGGCTGGCCTTCCCGGCGTCCCAGTCGGCCGCGCCGCTGGTGGCCGCGCTGGCGGACAAGTACCCGGTGGTGGATCTGTCGGTACGGGAGCCGGATATCGAGGCCGTGATCGCGAAGATGTACGCGGAGCGGCCGGGGGCGTGAGGGCGTGCGCTGGGTCCCCCGCTGACCGCTGTCTATCCTTGCACGTATGAGCGAACTCCCAGAGATGCGTGCCTCCGACAGCGAGCGTGAGCGGATCGCCGAGCGGCTGCGGGAAGGGGTCGCGGAGGGCCGGCTCACCATGGAGGAGTTCGAGGAACGCCTCGACGCCGCGTACACGGCACGAACCCATGGCGAGCTGGAGCCCCTGGTAAGCGATCTCCCGGTGACGGGCACGGGAGCGGCGCCGGTGGCGGCGACCGGCTCGGGTGACTGGGCCGGCCGGATCGGCGGCGCCCCCACCTCCCAGTTCGGATTCGCCTTCTGGAGCGGGTTCGGCCGCAAGGGGACGTGGACGGTGCCCCGGCAGTTCACCGGCTTCGCGATGATGGGCGGCGGTGAGATCGATCTGCGGGAGGCCCGTTTCGAGGACCGCGACATCGTGATCCGCTGCTTCACGATCATGGGCGGGATCGATGTCGTCGTACCGCCCGATCTCGATGTCCGGGTCACGGGCATCGGCATCATGGGCGACTTCGGCGAGGAGGGCGATCTGGACGGCGTACCCGATCCGTCCTCGCCGCGCGTACGGATCACGGGCTTCGCGCTGATGGGCGGGGTGGGCGTGAGGCGGAAGCTGCGGAAGGCCGAGAAGGAGCGCCTTAAGGCGGAACGCGAGCGCGCGCGCCTGGAGCGGCGCGAGGGCCCCCACCGCAAGGAACTGGGCTGATCCCTTCCCCTCCGCTTCTCCCTCCGCTTCCTGTCATGTCCGGTTTCGGGAACTCGGCGTGCGCGCCGGGAGTACCTGGGATAGGGACAATGCGTACGACGGTGCGCTGCGCGAACGGGTGGAGTGGATGAATCGCACGGAGCGGGAAGCGCGGGGCGGCGACGACCCCGACGAGGGCGGGGGCTCCTCGGGAGCGGACGAGGCTGCGACCGGTGGGGGTGCGACCGGTGAGGATGCTCCGGCCGGTGCGGGTGCTCCGGCCGGTGGTGGCGAGGGCAGGCCCGGTGGTGGCGAGGGCCTGCCCGGTGGTGGCGAGGGCCTGCCCGGTGGCGGCGGCGAGGGTCGGCCTGGTGGTGGCGAGGCCGGGCCCGGTGCGGACGAGGGCCTGCCCGGAGCGGATGTGTCTCCTCCGGGTACGGGCGGAAGGTCCGCGCTGCCGCCTGGTCCCGCCCGGGACGGGGTGCCCCCGGCACCCGGCGGCGGTACGGACCGGCCTCCGCCCGCCGGGGCGCGTACCCCCGGAGGGCGTACGGGCGGCGGCAGTACCCCGCCCAGCAGGGACCGGACCCGGCCTCGGACTCGGACCCGGACCCGGACCCAGACCCAGACCGCGGCCGGCGGTGGCCGCCGCCGTACCGGACTGCCCTCCTTCGCGTACACCGAGGCGGACGCCGAGAAGCAGCGCGGCGTCCGGCAGATGAAACTGATCGCGGCCGGTCTGCTCGGCTTCGTCGCGGTCGTCTTCGCGCTCGCGACCTGGGCGAAGAACGCGGGCGCGGGCCCCTGGGCCGGTTATGTCGCCGCCGCGGCGGAGGCGGGGATGGTCGGCGCCCTGGCGGACTGGTTCGCCGTGACCGCCCTGTTCCGCCACCCCCTCGGCATCCCCATCCCGCACACCGCGATCATCCCGAACAAGAAGGACCAGCTCGGCAGCGCGCTGGGCTCCTTCGTCGGGGAGAACTTCCTCTCCGAGGGTGTCGTACGGGACCGGCTGCGCGCCCTCGGCATCGGCGGCAGGCTCGGCGCGTGGCTGGCGGAGCCGGCACACGCCGACCGGGTCACCGCCGAGCTGTCGACCGCCCTGAGGGGCGCGCTGACCGTGCTGCGCGACTCCGATGTGCAGGCGGTGGTCGGCGAGGCCATCACCCGCCGGGCGAACAGTGCCGAGGTCGCCCCCGGCATCGGCAAGACCCTGGAGAAGGTGGTCGCCGACGGTGCCCACCACCGCGCCGTCGATCTGATCTGCACCCGCGCCCACGACTGGCTGGTCACCCACGCGGATTCGGTGATGGACGCGGTCGAGGGCGGCGCCCCCGGCTGGACCCCGAGGTTCGTGGACCGCAAGGTCGGCGACCGCGTCTACCGTGAGCTGCTGCGCTTCGTCACCGAGATGCGGGACATGCCCGGCCACCCGGCGCGCGGGGCCATCGACCGCTTCCTCAACGACTTCGCCTCCGACCTCCAGTCCGACACGGACACCCGCGCCCGGGTGGAGCGGCTCAAGGCGGACCTCCTCTCCCGCGGCGAGGTGCAGGACGTCATCGCCTCGGCCTGGTCCTCCGTACGCACCATGATCATCTCCGCGGCGGAGGACGACCGCAGCGAGCTGCGGCTGCGCGCACGGGCCTCCCTCCTCTCCCTCGGGGCGCGGCTGGCGACCGACGGCCGCCTGCAGTCCAAGCTGGAGGGCTGGGTCGAGGACGCGGCAGTGTATGTAGTGACCACCTACCGTACGGAGATCACCTCCCTGATCTCCGACACCGTCGCGAGCTGGGACTCCGAGCACACCTCACGCAAGATCGAGGCCCACATCGGCCGCGACCTCCAGTTCATCCGCATCAACGGCACGGTCGTCGGCGCCCTCGCCGGCCTGCTGATCTACACGATCGCGCACGCGCTGGGCGCGTGACCGGTTCCCTGCTCGATCACGCGCCCAGGCACCTGGGGGAGGTATCAAGGGGTACGCACGGCGACCCGTGGGCGTTCAACGCCCACCCGCTCTCCACCGGGCGTCGGCCTCACCCGGCCCCCGCCGGCCTCACCCGGAGCCGCGCCGCCCGCGTACGGCTCCAACGGCCCCTACGGCCTCTCCACGTACGTCAGGGGCGTCCGGCGGACGTCATCGCGACACCTATGACTTCTTGACCTGGATCGTGACCAGCTCGGTCTCGCTCTTCGCCTTCCCGCCCCTCACATCGACCCGGTACGTGAACTCGTCCTCGCCCCCGTACCCCGGCTTCGACGTGTAGACGATGGTGTCCCCGTCGACCTCCGCCTCCCCGAACGCGGGCGGAATATCCACCGCCACACTGAACCCGTCCGCCTCCAGCAGCTTCCGCAGTTCCCCGGTCGACCCATCCGCGAGCTTCACGGTGTCATTCCCGAGCACCCTCACCACGACGCCCTGCCCGTCCCGCGCCGTCGCCTTGTCCCCGACCAGATCGAGCACCGCCTCCGGCACCTTCGTCGGCGTCGCCACCTCCGACGTCACCACCGTCGGCCCCGACGCAGATGGCTCCCTGTCCGTCCCGCCATCACTCCCGCACCCGGCGACTCCCAGCACGACTGCGGTCACCGCTGCGACGGCGATCGCGGCGCGACCTGGCGTACGTATCCAAGACATGTGCTCCCCCAGGGTGACGGGTTCGAACTGTGGGGGGCGATCATGGCATTTTGGCTACCGGCAGATCGTGCGACTGAGATTAGCCGTAGCCGAGTTGTGATGGAAGGTTTCATAAAGGGGCGCATGTGGGCGGGGGTGGTGGGGGGATCTGACCGGGGGTGGCCTCAGAGTTCGGGAGGGACGGGAAGAGCGGCAGCCACGGCAGGGCTGTGTCTGCGATACCGAACTCGCGCCTGAGACCCACGGCTCGCTGAGCCGGTGAATCGAGTCGGCGATCCGGCCGGGCCCGCCTGCGCGGTGGATGGGGCGCGATGCGGCTGCGGTCACCTGGGTGGACGCGCTTCGAAGAACCCCGTGCGCGGATTCTCAGGAGTGCCTACCAGCAAGGCGCGGTCCAACAGGCCGTTGCTCAACTCACAACTGGTCTCCGGCAGCAGTACACAGGCGTGGCAAGCGGCGAGATTGACACTGCCCACACCACTCGCCTCCGATTCGATACAGAGAGGATCCGCCGAGCACCACTCGGCACGGTTGAGTGCCGAGCGGAGAGAAGCGATCAGTTTCGTCGGTTCGCCCTGGGCGACCAGTCCACCGAGGCTGCCCGCAGAGTCGCTCGTCGCTGTGTAGATGAGGACTCCGACCATGTCGCCCTCGGTGTAGAGGCGTTCGCGCAGTGACGCCGCAGGGTAGCCGCCGTCGAGGCTCCATTCGTTGATCAGCGCATGCCCCAGCGTGTGGAGCAGCACCATACGGGGTGTGACAGGTGACTCCGGCACCGCTTGGGGGTCATTGGCTCGTTCGCGTAGCTGTCGCAGATGGTTGGTCCGTATCCGCTCGGCCCGAGCCGCGACCGACGCACTCTGTGCCCACTCGTCGACGCTCTCCTTGTGGAGACGGAGAAAGACACCTTCGCCCTGTACTTCGATGGCCGGTAGCCAGCCCACGGGGGTGAGGGAGAGTGGGGCTTCGTGAACGTCCGCGTTCGTGTCAGGCGTGCCCACACGGGAGAAGGCTTTGAGGACGCGTACTTCGCGCAGTCGCTTGACCAACATGGGGCGTATCAGCCCGTACCGGAGCAAGGGCGTCGTGTCGGAGGTCGGGGGCTCGCAGATGAACTGCTCCGCCCGACTCCGATCCTTCTCAGGATTACCCGCGCTCAAACCCTCGTACTCCTGCTTGCGCAGAGCGACGAAAACACTTTCTCCGGCCTTCGAATCCTCGCCCTCGGCCGCTTCCTGTTCCTCGGCCCTCAGCAGTTCCGTCACCGTGTCGACGGTGACGGAATTGCCCAGAACATTCAGAGCCTTCAAATAGATCTCGATCTCGGCGCCGTTGAGATCGAGGCTGCGAAGATTCTCCCAGTGGTCGGCGAGAGGGTCCGTGGTCCCATCGCTGTCGGGGGGGATGGAGAGTGCCGACTTGACAATGGGTTGCCATGCCATTGAGGAACCGCGCTGGAGGGTCCGTGGGGCCTCGGAGCATGCCTCTGCGGGAGCGTTCCTCAGCCATGGACGACTCCCTTCGCAGCGAACCGCGAGGTCGGCCAGGGCGCTTCTCCGGAATGCCCCTTCCATTGAGACCTCGGGGATGCCGCATGTACAGGAAATCAGGATGGACCGCAGCGATGCGGTCCTTCCATTGGTGCGCAGGCGCATCTCACCGCCGCACCGGCCTGCCTCCCCGTCCTGGCGGTTCTTTCGGTGTGCCCACTTCCAGTACGGGAATTCATCGATATGACCTTTGGGGCATGCGGTGACGAATCGTGACGGGACAAGGCTCTCCTGGCACTCACCGCATTCGTTCTTTCCCGGTGGCGAGTTGAAGCGTCGGACGTGCTGGAGTACGTTGCAGGTCGGACAGGAGTGCCAAAGCGGAAAGCGGCGGACGCGCACACCGTCCTTGCTCGTGTCGTCGGACGCCGGAGGCAACCGGAACGAATTCACCCCGAGGACCCGGGCGAGCCGCCGCTCATGGATCTCCGGCGCCTCATCGATGTTCCAGGAGTCGATTCCCGACACCATGAACGATTCGCTGTCGACCGCGACCATGGAGCCGACGCCGTACGTCGTGATCATCTGCGCGCGACGGACGGCGCCGCGTCGTGGAAGGCTGCGCTCCGGGATTCCACCGGTGCGACGTCTACGGGGCGGGGTCATCGGGATGCCTCCATGAAGAGAGCCGACTCGGCATCGACGTCCCGCAGGCTCCAGAGCGTCGCCCAGGCCTCGATGCTCGATTCGTCATCGAAGGAAGTGAGGAGGGAGGGAGTCCTGGTGCCACGCCGCGCCTCGTAGAAGAGGCCGCCGTGTATCTCCGCCTCCTCCGACCACCAGTCGATGAACTCGTCGAACGCCGACGATGTCGCCTCGTACGAGTCGGGGTCCACCTGGGTGACACGCTCGAGGATTACAGGTTTGACGATTTGTTCGAGCTGCTCGCGGAACTCATCGATTCTGCCGGCATCGTCGTTGGCGCGAGCGGCGGGGATGAGGATGCGCGCGAGGGCCACGACGACGGCGTGCAGCCCACGATCCCGCGAGCGTGCGGAGAACGGTGTGACGCTGGTCGACTCGACCTCTCGGTAGAGAGCCGAGTGGAAGTGAAGGAAATTCTCGTAGTGCGAGCGGTCCCTCGATCGTGTCGAGTTGAGCATGACGGCGACCAGCCCCGGATGGCTGCGGCCGACCCGGCTGGTCGCCTGGATGTACTCGGCGGTTGTCTGAGGCTGCCCCATCACGGCCATGAGCCCCAGTCGATCCACGTCCACTCCCACGGAGATCATGTTGGTGGCGAGCAGGACATCCACGGCCTCCTGGTGCGGAAGCCTCTGCTCGATCTGCTTGAGACGAGCCGGGATCTCGCTGGAGTTGGCACGGCTGGTCAGCTCGGTCTGTTCCCGAACGACCCGCTTGGGGACCCCGTCCCGCTCGGCCAGGTACTCCAGGTATGCCTCGATGTCGTCGTGGACCTGAAGTTCCGCAGCCGAGAGAACTCGCAGGCTGTTGAAGTAGCCGACCAGGGTCCAATACGCGTCACGTACATCCTGAGCGGCATCGCATTGCTTCGCGTGATGAAGCAGGGTCGCGTAGGTGCGGATGAGGAGCGTCGACTGACTCGTACTGGGTGTGAGCAGGCCGACGTAGCGGCGACTGGCCTTCGTCCCACGGGGTGCCTCGACGGCGAACCACGAATCCCGGGAGTCGAGTCCGGCAGGGGGAAACTGGCATACACCACGGGCGAACAACGCCCTGCCCTGCTCCGCGGCCCGTCTGATGGTCGCAGTCGAGGCGATCACCTTTGGCCGGTCGGCGAGGATGTCCACGGCTGTCTCGTACAGGCCCGTGAGTGTACCGAGGGGGCCGGAGATGAGATGCAGTTCGTCCTGGACGATCAACTCGGGCGGAGGCGTGCCGTCCGAGCGATCGCGATTGAAGAGTGCGGCGGTTCGCTCCCGCCACGGCATGGAGGCGAACTTGTCGACCGTGGCGATCACCAGCGTGGGGTGGGCATCGTAGACGGATTCGTCGACGAGGTGCACAGGCAGTCCGTCGCGGAAGTCGCATGAGGTCTCGGGACAACGTACGTGCATGCGCCGGGCGGCGTGATCCACATCGTATTGGTGGGAGTCGAGTTCGGTGCCGCACCAGGGGCATCTGTGCAACTGGACCGGATTGTTCTCCTGCAGCGTCTTCTCTTTGCGTAGTTCGGCGAGGCTTCGGTCGGCGACCTCAAGAGTGTTGGGAGTGGCCGACTGGCCCACCCACATTCCGATGGAGATGGGTTCGGTACCGAGGCTCTGCTCGTCCGCGAGCCGGATCCGTTCCATTGAGCAGATGAGGACGGCGGCACGCTCGAACTGTTGGAGGGTGAGCAGCCGTAGGGTGTAGCGCATCAGGACGGTCACCCCGGCGCCCTGTGCTCCGCCCCGGATACGGCGAAGGAAGGTGGTGAAGGCGATCAGGCCCAGGTACGCCTCGGTCTTTCCACCACCGGTCGGGAACCACAGCAGGTCGGCGATCCGACGGTCGTCGTGACCGGGATCGACGATTCCCTCGAGGCACAACAGCACGAAGGAGATCTGGAACGGTCTCCAACGGCCCGCTTCCGGATCGAGGAGGCGGGTCCGTCCACCCTTGATCCATGAACTCCTCGCCCGCTGCTGCGCCATTGCGCGATTGGCGAGTTGGAATGCTTCCATTGCCTCAGGGCTGTCCCCGAGCACATCTATTCCACGACGCATGCGCTTCAGCGCGACATCGCACAATTGCAGTTGTTCCCGGGCCGGTTTCTCGAGATCGGTTCCGGTGAACGTCGCGGCCTCGGTCCGTCTCCGGCCGATCCACTCCTCGTAGCCTGTCGCCAGGCCTTCGAGCGCTCCAAGGACCTCGGCCGGGGGACGAGTGGCCAGCCCTTGCATGGCGAGGGCGGAATCGTCGATCTCGGGGTTGGAGTCCGTCAGGAGCACCTCATGGGTCGGGACGAAATCAGTCCTCACCTCCCGGATCGCAGCCCTTTCGGTACCCGGTGCGCCGATCGGCGGGGGGACCCAGTCCCAATCCGCCGCACAGCCGTGTCCCATTGCGAAGGTCGGCGCGTGTCGGTGGAGCAGCCGAGTGGTCGCCTGCTCGTCATCGACGGCGCCCAGGGAGGCCGACCGCTCCACGAACGCCCTCGTCGCATTCTCCGCTCTCACGGTGAGGCGGGGCTGGAAGAGACAGAAAGCATCTTGGAGTTCACGCTCACTGATCCGCTTCGTGTTGATCAGCGTGACAGTGATCGTGATCGTTCCGCTCGGTTCGGAACGCCGTCGAACCAGGGCTCGTAGCTCCACACCTTCGGCGAGGGGCTCCGCCGGTCGAATCCCCGGCCGGGTCACATCGATCGTGACGGCCTTCAGTTCGAGAGGGTGACGACGCCAGTACTCGGATTGCTCGGCGGTGCTGCGTACCTCGGCCTGTCTCGCCGCGAGGGGACGTCCCTCGGTATCCTCGGGTTTGTAGACCGCACACTCCGTCGTGACGACGACACTCGACGACACCGTGGGGTCGACCGCGAAGGTGAGTCCCATGGACGACGGCCGGCGGTCGTTGGCCAGAGAGACACCCAGATCGGGAACCGTGTCCTCGGGATCCCTCCGTCGCATCACAGGTACGTCGTCGTGGCCGTCCATCTCGGCGATTCCAGTGGCGATTTCCTCCTCCGCGGAGGAGCCGGCCGTTCGTGGGAACAGGACACCGATGGGATACGTCGTGATGGGTGGGTCGTGCTTCAGTACTTCGTTGTCCGATCCGGGCCCGAGCAGGTCTCGTCGCAGCCGAGTGACGAGCCCCTCACGCACGGTGTAGTGAGCCGAGTGGCGGTCCTCGTCGGTCATCCGCTGAGCCCCTTCCCGGGGTTCCCGCGCCAAGTATGTCGCCCCAATCCCGACAGACGGGGTACGACCCAGACTCCCTGCTCTCCGAGTCCGGCCCGTGAAGCCGAGGCACGACTGCCGGCGACGCATTCCAGAGTGTCCATCCTGAACCCGGCCACTTCCACAGGCCAGTCGATTTCCCAACTTTTGTTGATCTTCAAGGATCCGTGGAGCGCCCGTCGGAATACTTCCGACACCACACCGATCGGAGTGCCGTTGTGAAGGACGGTGTAGGGAGGGCTCTGGTCGGCAGCCATCTGCATGTCGTGCTGGAGACGCAGGGACAGTTCGTCGCCGGGGTGAACCGACGAGGTGAGGTACTCCTGCACGGTCGTCGGATTCGATTCGAACCCGTCGGTGCCCGGTGGGTGCTCCCGCGAGAAGTCCCGGCCGGTGGCCTCGATCCCCAGTCGGACGTGAGATTGCCAACCCCCGACATACCACCTCCCGATGGCACGGTCCAGTCGGATGTGCGTCGTTCGAGGGGGCGAAATACGGAAGAGATCGTCCCGTGGGCGGGTCATCGCGACATAGAGAGCTCGGGCCTCGGCAGCGGGATCCACATGGCTGTGCTGCCGGCGCAGTTCCGCGGTCGTCGGTGGTTCGACGACGATCACTCGGTCGAACTCGAGCCCCTTCGCGCGGTGGATGGTGGACACCACGAGGGATTCAGGTTCCGACTCCGTCAAATCGTCGGGGAATCGGCCTTCCGCGATCAGCCGTCGCAGTGAGGAAACGTCCAGCAGCCCGCGAGGCCCCCGCGCGGCACCGCGCAGGGAGCGCCAGACACGGTTCGCGTCGACGGACCGGGGCACGACCGCTTCCGAGAGGATCTCTCGGAAGCGGTCCACGTTCAGTGTGGTGGATCCGGTACGACGCAACAGGTCGGCGACCCACGGGGGGACCGGGCGGTCCAGGAGGGACCGATGCACGCGGTGCCGGACACCGTGCCCGAAGAGAGACTCGGACAGGGCCAGGGTCTGGCTGTTGTCTCGACAGAGAATGGCGCAGGTACCCGGAAAACTCCGCAGCGAGTCGAGCGTGAAGGCGTCATCGAGTCCGCCGAAGTCCGGGCACTCCAGGAGGCGTGCCCTCAGCTCGCGGTGGGTTCTCTCCCCCTCGGTGACCGAGTCGGCGGGATCGGAGGACAGCTGCTGGAGGCCGGGGCCGAACGGCAGCGCGGTACGGGCCTCCCGGGTGGACGCCCTGAAGTTCGTCGACAAATGCAGTTCGACCAGGTCATCGGCGTACGAGGCGCGCAGCCAGTCGAAGAAGTAATTGGTCTCAGTGGCTCGCGCGTCGGGGGCGGACACCTGGAACCCGAAGATCGCCTGGGCGCTGTCGCCGACCACGGTGAAGCCGCAGCTGTCCTGGAAGTGATCCAGGAGGGTCTCCACCATGTCCCGTCGCACACCCACGAGATCCTGGACCTCATCGATCACCACATGAGCGGGTGTCCCCATCTCGCTTGATTCGACGCCGCCCCGGATGACGGCTTCGGTAGCCTCCTCGATGCGTTGCTCGAATGTACGGTGGCTCCACTGCTCATCCGGGTACGTACTCGTCAACAGCGCGTACGCCCAGGAGTCGAAGGTCTGGACACGGACTCTCCGGGCGTTGTCGGCATGGTCGGCGATCCGGTCCCTCAACTCCCGGACCGCGGCCCGGGAGAAGCTGAGCACAAGGATCTCTCCCGCCTCCAGGGTCTGATCCCCGTCGTCCATGAGCGCGTCGAGTCTGCGCACCAGCGTGTGGGTCTTGCCGGACCCGGCGGCGGCGGTCACCAGGACTCGTGCGTCCCATGGCTGCTCCACGACCCGCCGCTGCTCCACCGTGAGCGCAGGGCTGCCTGCGTATGCACTGATCAACTGGCGCTCCACAGGTGCTCGAACCGAGTGAAGGCGAGAGACCTCCCGTAGTTGGTGATGTTGTCCCGGACGTTGAGGATCAGACAGGTGTCCTTGCCACCGTTGCGCGGTCCCCTTAGTCCGCGACCGATCATCTGTTGGTAGACATTCGGGCTGTACGTCGGCCGGGCCACCACAACGGCTCGGGTGGCCGGCGCGTCGAACCCCTGGGTGAGAACTCCGTAGTTCGTGAGGACCCGGGTCTGTCCGCGGCGGAAGGATTCGATACGGCGACGACGCTCATTGGTGGAGGTGGCCGAATCCACAGCTGCGGCGGTGATGGAGCGGTCATTGAGTTTGGCCGCCAGGAACTTCGCGTGAGGTACCGATGTGGCGAAGATCAGCACTGGCCAGTCCGAGGGCATGGCGACGATCTCGTCGATGATGCGTCCGTTGCGTTCGTGGTCGTCGGCCAGACGTTGCTCCGCGGTCTTCGCCAGAACGCTGAGCATGTCGGCGCGTTGCTTCTCGTCACTGGTCAGTTCGATGGTCCCCCCTGCCAGTTCCTTGTGGGTGACCCGTGCGAGCATGCCGAGGTCCTGAAGCTCGGCATAGGGATCGCCGGTCTCGAACACACCCTCGTCGAGACGACGACCACCGAAGCGTTGGACGAGTCGGTGGGTCTCCTCCACGTTTGTGTTGCGGAACGGCGTGGCTGTCAACCCGAGCAGGTGTCGGTCCGTGCGCGCGTGGGTGAGCCCGAGGTCGCCGAGGATCTGGGTGTACTGGGGAGCGATGGCCATATGTGCCTCGTCCACGATGACGAGGGCGGCCGAACGCAACCAGGCGTACGGGTCCGTCCCGAGACAGTTCCGCAACTTGGCGTCGGTGGCGATGACGAGGTGTGGTCTGTCGCCCACAGGACCGGACTCATTGGTCGTCCAGAGCCGGCTGATGGCGAGCGACTGATCGGCGCCCACCTTCGACCAGACGAACTTCCAACTCTGAACGGCTTGTTCGCACAGTTCCTCGGTCTGTGCAATCCACAGGATCGGACCCTCGAGCTCTTCGCTCGCTTTGACCCACCGGATCACGGCCTCGGCCGCCACACGCGTCTTGCCGGCGCCCGTGGGCAGCGAGAGCATTCCGCGTTGAGGGCTCAGGCGGTCCAGCATCGAGAAGACGTTGGCCGCCAGGCGTTCCTGGTAGTCGTGGAGCCTGGGGAACTCCGAGGGGCCGGGTACATCGATCCGCGGTTCCAGTGACGGGGCGCGGAAGCCCGCGAATGAATCCGGAAATCCGAGGTCCGTGACGAACCGGACAGCCGGGGTTCCCCCGTTGAACGACGAAGGCGCACGACTGGGATAGGCGGCGGCCAGGTCGCGCACATGGACTTGGAGAACACCATCGCCGTGAGCGTTGTGAGCCAATTGGGCGATTCGCCGGGTGGAGGGTTCCGAACCTCCGAGAGCCTCCCTCTCACTCTCGAGGAGACCGACCGGGAGACCTGCCCGCAGAGCGTTCCGTCCGATGAGCAACTCGAGTTTGTCGACCACGGACTCCGAATCGCGCACCCTTTGGAGGGTCTGCTGGAGGTGCCGGTCCTCCTCACGACGGCGCTGGGCGTCCAGGACGGCCCGGCAGCCGGCCGCGCCGAGGCCCCAACGGAGTTCCCTGTCCGCCGCCAGGAGAATCTCGACGGGCGTCAGTGACTCCGGAACGAGAACGATCGTGCCCTTGAGCGCACTGTTCAAAGGGCTGGCGGTGGTTCCGTTGGGAGTACGCTGTACTTCCTCCAACTCCGAACAGCGCAGCAGACTGAAGTGGTTGACCGCGTTGCCGAGTCGTTGACGCAGGGCAGGGAACTCGTCCCTCAGAGGAGTCGGCTCGCCCGAGGTCACGTACCGCGCCTCCTTGCTGATCACATCGGCGAAGCGCAGCATGCCCCACGTATCGACCAGCAACTCCGCGTCCTGAGGGCTTCCCGCAAGCAGGGCGGGCAGTTGCTCGGCCCGGAGGGCCCGGTACTCCTCTGTCGATGCGGCTACCGCGATTTCGCCGTCCTTTCTGGTCGCCCACTCCTCTCCGACCCGGCAACGCGTCAGTGAACCCTCGGGGAAGGCCACCTGGAGGCGCGTCAACATCACATAGGTGTGGCCCACGAATCCGTCGTCCTCGCTGCGCGCCAGATCCGCCAGGAGCCGGGCCCACTGGTGCTCAGGGACCTTGTCCACCGTGCTCGGGAGGTGGAGCTTCCGTGCCTTCTCGGGACTGATGTCCGCGACCGGGAGGACATCGCTGTAGCCGTGGAGTTGCGGGCCCACCGCCTCGCTCAGAGGGACGACGCCTTTCGAGGTGGGGACGAGTCCGTGACGATGGAGCATCCATCGAAGGGGAGATGCGACCCTCGCCCGGGTGGACGCCTGGGCCCCCAACTGTCGGGTCCAGGTGTCGATCACGCTGTCGTCGGGCAGGGCCTTGAGGAATGCCGCCTTTCCTGTGTCCGAGAGTTCGGTCAACAGATGCAGTGGACCGCCGATCGCAGCGCCATCCGTGGTAAGCCGCTGCTTCTGGGGCCGGCTCGCGTTGCTCGAGAGGCTCTTGCAGTAGTCCTGGTAGATCGTGGTCCGGTACTCGTCGAACCACGGTTCTCCCTCGGGACGATGCCCCCCGGTCGGTCTGTCGCACAGACCGAACTCACGGAACACCGCTGTGTCGTCCGAGTGGAAGGCCAGGTCGACGGCGATGCCCGCGTCCCGTGAACCGTCGCCGGGAACCACCGGGCCGGGCAACAGACAGTTCGTCATCCGGTGGAAGCGGCCGTCCACGGTTCGGACGAAGAGGGCTTCCCGTGGCGCGGGGACACGCGATCGAACCTCTGCGGCGACATGGATGCCCCCTGCGCTGTGGAAGAGTTCCCAGAACCGGGTCCAGTCCCTGGGGGAGTAGTTGTCGAAGCCCTGCTCGAGAACGCCCACGAAGCGACCCCGGGCGTCGGCCTCCCGGATTCCCAACTCGCTCAACGCACTCGCCAGAGACGGATCGTCCGACAACTCCCCGACGACGTACACCATGTCGTCCTTGAGGCCGTCGTCGACGGTGCGACGGAACACTTTGCCGGCGACAGGGGCGACCATGCCGTGCGACTCGGTGAGGATGATTCGTGCGGTGCGGGCCTCTGCCGCGAAGGGAGACCCGTTCCTGATCATCTCGGCAAGGATGCGAACGGCGACGGCCGAGCCCTCGGCCCTGCCGTCGGAGACGAGGGCCTCCAGCCAATCACGGACCGACTCGCGTCCCCGGTCCGCGGCCTTCAGGATGTGCTCCACCTTTCCGGAGCGGATCTCCGCGGCCTCGACGGACGGGTGAACCCAGTCGGCGGGGCGGCCGGGACAGGCGTTCCACATCCGGAGCCAGGTGAGTTCGAGCCTCCCCTTGGTGCCTCTGTCCGGGTGCAGTTTGAGTTCCCCCGGGGTTCTGAGGGTTCCGTTCTGGTCGGGTAGCGAAGGGCTGCGGGCGGCCGCGTGCCAGATCTGTTCGGTCAGATACTGATCCGCCCAGTTCAGCGTCTCCGACTCTCGGGGGCGGCCGGGCAACAGCGGGAGATAGGCGCCGGGGTCCCTCGCCGGCGCCAGTTGTGGCAGGGAGTCGACGACGAGCCTCGCCGCGACTCGAATGATCTCCTGATTGAAGGGACTGGCGTCGAGGAGGTTCTGGCGGTCCTCGTTGGTCTTCCACGCACCGTTGAGTGCACCGCTCAGCGTCATCGGGTACTTGGTGGGGAAGTACGACCAGAACTCGCCGCGTCCTCGCTGCGCGTTGAGGATCTCGTCACCGGTGTACGCGGGGACGGCCCAGGCGATGTCGACCGTGCCGCGGTCGTGCATCTCCCCGGCACTGGCCCGCGCGGTCGCGGAGGGACGGTGGGGTTTGGTGAAGACCCGCCATTGGCTCTGAGCAGGCCGCTTACCGGTTCGCTGCTCTTCGATCGTGTGGACGGAGCCGTCGTGGTTACTGGTCATCACGCGGCGGACCGGTGGCATCGGGCGACGATCCTCGAGTATCACCGTGCCCACATGGCGGGAGAAGAGTTGAAAGCGCGTGGGGAATTCGCGCCGCTCGTCGTCCTTGACCTGGTGCATGTCGCGCCCCAGTTGTTCCGCGGCACCTCCCAGCAACCGCATTCGAACTACGGTGGTGGCCCAGCCGAGAAGGTCGTCGAGGACAGGATCGGCCGCTCGTTCCTCGTCGGCGTCGAGCGGCCGGGCCATGCGCAGCACAGGCGTCTCGAAGCCGGCTTCCTCGGAGCGCCCACTTACCCTCATGATTTCCGAACGGGACCATGACCGGTCGAATCCGAAACTTCCCGACCTGCTGAAGAACTGTGGTGCGTCGGTGACGGCAAGCACGGACTTCACGCCCACACCGAAGCGCCCGATCTGGCCACCCCGCTTCCGGGATACGCTCATTCGGAGAATGGTCTCCGCGCCTTCGGGAGTGACCTCGGTTCCCTCGTTCGCGCAGTAGAGGTGTGAATCAGTGAGGACCACCTGGATCTTTCCGCCCGGTTCACTCGCGATCTCGTCGGCGGCATTCTGTACCAGCTCGAAAAGCTGTCGATCGCCGTAGCCGCCTTGGGCGATCCGACGCTCTCCGTTGGCGTGCTCCTGAATGAGTCCCGGGTCCACCCGATAGGTTTCCAGAACACGCTCGGATTGTTCGAGGACCTGCCTGATGACGGGTGAAGGGGTTCCGGCATCCGCCGAATCCGGGTGGCTCACGAGAATTCCGTTCCTATGACCGCTGACGAGGCGCTGGGTAAACCGGAGCGCCGGCCACCGGATCGGATGGCCGACAACTCACGTAAAGATAGCCAAAAGTCGGACGCTGCGCCGAGGACTAGGACACTTCGACCAGGATGCGTACCGTGACGACGAGAACACGAGTGCGCCGGGTGCGACCGCGGCGGCCACGCGGGTACCCGGGAGGACCTACCCGAGGGGGACGCCCCTGCCGCCGACCGTTTCCACGGCGGGTCCGGACACCGGGGCGCGGGGTGCCGGTGGGGTGCCGGTCGGCGGCGGCGATCAACTGCCGGTTGCGCCTGATGGCATCGAAGGTGGTGCCGTTCTGCAGGAGGAATTCCGCCTGCAGATACGGGTCCTCGAACGATTCGTAGTCGGCGACGAATCGTCGCATGCTCTCCAGGTCGAAGTCATCGGGCACGACGGTGTCCCACTCTCTGTTCGAAAGCAAATTCGCGAAATAACATGTGATCGCACTGTTCCTTGAGGTATGCGTCTGGTCGGCGAATGCTCGATGGAGTCGCACGCCCTGGCTGTTGGTGGGTCGACGGTAGGGGAAGGAATCCCGGGCCGCAAGTGGTGAATCCGACGTCGAACCCCGCGAGCGTTTCTGCGATGATGCGTGGTTGCTGTCGAAACGTTGAGGCGCTCCGGTCCCGTGATTTCAGGCATGGACATGACTCATCCCGCCGGGCGAGAAGTTTTTCCGCCGGAGAACGGGTAGAGCCGGGGCAACCGTAGGGCTGCTCACCCCGTCAAGGCAAGCGTCTTCCTTTTTCCGTTGAAATAATCAAGACGGCGGGTCGGAGGTGCGGCGTTTCCGATATTCCGCTTCCGGATATCGGAGCAGGTGCGGCTGGAATAATGGAGTGAAATCGGGCAAATGCTTACAAAGGGTTGTAAATGTTTGATGTGTGGAACCGGCTGGAGGGTGCGTCGGTCGCTGTCAATTGAAAATAGACATGACGTCATGTGTCAAATTCCTTGGTAGGTTGGCATCCGCGACGACGCATGGCCTACCGATCGAGGAGCGTTGAACAGGTGGATGCTGGAGAGGACTTCGGTCCCTGGCTCGCCCGGCAGTTGAGACGGCTCGGCGTGAACCAGGCCGAGCTGGCTCAGCAGGTCGGGGTGACGCGGGCCGCCGTCTCGGCCTGGATCACGGGTCGGGCGGTCCCCCGCGAGGAGACGATGCGAGCCATCGCGGTCGCCATCGGAGCCGAACTCGCGACGATCCATACCCGAATGACCGACGCTGTCACCGGTCGACCGGTCTCCTGGTACCACCGTCCCGCGTACGCCGACGGTGGCCGGGACTTCGGGAACGCGGCTGCCTTCGCCTTCGAGGCCGATGTGAAGGTTCTCGCTCGTGAGGCGACACAGAACAGTCTGGACGAGCGGCTCGACCCGACCGAACCGGTGCGGGTCCGGTACACCCTCCACGAACTGACCGGCGAGGCGCTCGCGAGCTTCCGTGAGGCCATCGGGTGGAGTGACCTCCACCCCCACTACGAAGCCGCAGCGGCTCAGGAACAGAAGGTCGGAAGGGTTGTCGCCGAGGCGCTGAGGGAGATGAATCGACGCGACAGGCTCATTCTCCTGCGGGTCGACGACTACAACGCCACGGGACTCACCGGTGACGACTACGAGGACGGACGGTTCGCGGCGGTCGTTCGCCGCCAGCTCGACAGTCGCAAGCCCGAGGAGTCGGGGCGCAGCGCCGGGGGCTCCTACGGACTGGGCAAGGCCACGTTGTGGGCTACCAGCCGACTCGGCATGGTGCTCATCAACTCGACTCTGTCCGAGGCGCACGAGGGGCGGACCGAACGGCGGCTCATCGGCAGGCTCGAACTTCCGTGGCGTGTCGTCGACGGCAAGCCCTGCGCGGGCCCGGCCTGGCTGGGGGAACCCGATACGGCGGCCGGTAGCGAAGGTGTCGCCCGCTCCTGGTGGGCGGACGAGGAGACGGTGGCTCGACTCCATCTGACCCGCGAGAGCGCGGAACCGGGGACATCGTTCCTCATCGTCGGTGCCCATGACGTGGCGAGCACGTTCAATGAAGCGGCCGATGACGAGGACGCGGGGGACGACGAGGACGCGGGGGACGACGAGACCGTGCGGTCCATGCACAGGAGATTGGTGGCAGGGCTCGCCGAGAGTTTCTGGGCGGCGATGACCTGCGGGGAGGGTGGGACACCGCTTCTGGAGGCGTCGGTGCGCTCCTTTCGCAACGGACAGGTGGTGGCCGCGGAGGAACGAGTGGATCCGCAACGCGCGCAGCCCTCGCGCACCAGGGCGCTGAAGGCATATCTCGACGGCGCCACCGTCGAGCGGCTCACCGAGGTCGGGCAGGTCGCCGTGGCCCGTATCCCTCTGAAGGTGCCGCTGCTCGGCGGTGGCAGGGGAACGGTCGAACACCGGGCGGTCCTCCTGGTCACCGCGGCCGAGGACACCGACGGCAAACCGAATCAGCTCGTGAGCATGAGGGGGAACCGGATGACGGTGAGGTCGGCCAGGGTTCCCGATCTGCCGATCGGTACCGATCCCTTCCAAGCGATCCTTCTCGCCGGTTGGGCGGCGGGAGCGGACGCGGGGAACGTCGATCACGCTGAGGCATTCCTGCGCGCCTCCGAACCTCCGGAGCACGATCGTTGGGGGCAGACCGAGGAATTGTGGACCACCTACTCGCGTACCGCGTACCGACGCATCACCGCCTTCACACGGGCGACCAACGCCGAGGTGAGGGAGCTGGTGGGGCGACGCCGGGACAAGAAGGAGGACGGACCTCGGGTGCTGCGCGACCTTCTGACGCTCGAGGCCGGCCCCGCGGGCGGTTCCAGGAGCGGTGGGTTCCCCTCAGTTCGTGATCTGGACGCGGAGGTGGGTCCGTCGGGGGCCTGGCAGGTAAGGGTGGAGGTCGATCTTCCCGTGCGCCGGGACCCATGGGTCATGGGTCTCGCTGCCAGGTTCGATGTACGTTCCGGGGGCCGACCGGCGGTCGGCTGGTCGGAGATCGTCTCGCTCGAGAACTGTCGGTTCGTCGACGGTGTACTGCACTTCAGGGCGGGAGCGCGATCCGCGGCCTTCAGCGGCACCACGGATGTGGCCACCCACCCGGTCCGAGCCGAGCTGGCCGGTCTGATCGTCGAACTGCAGAAGGTGAGGGGGGTCGCCGAATGAAGGTGCTTCCGTACAGGACGTTGGCCGGAGAGGTCACATTTCGACTGACCACCGTCAAGCTGGATGGAACAGTTCTGGAGACTTCGGTCTTCTCGCAGGAGGAACGCGTCGTCGCCCTCGACCGAGTCGAGCGGGACGGCTGGCGGACCGCACGGCTGAGCATCACGGCGACCCTTCCGGAGCAGGAACTCTCGGAGGGACCCTGGAGCGATGTGCGGGTCCTCGCGGTGCTCACGGAGAAGGCGACCAACTCCAGGACAACCGCCCGACTCGACCGGATGTCCGGCGGAGGCCGTGCCTGGAGCGGACTCCTTCGCTTCTGGCGCTCCGCCTATCACGCGCAGGCGGAGCTCTCGGTGGTCGCCGTCGCGACCGTCGGTGGTGTACCCGGTCGGATCATCGGGCGGTCCGACGAGGACTGGCTCGTGGATCTCACTGCCCGAGCTCCCGTGCGGCGCCATGCACTGCGTGTGGACGAGGTGGACTTCCGTGACGGTCCCCACGAGTGGCTCCGGCCGTTCAAGGACTCCCCGTGGCTGATCGAGACCTCGGAGGACATGCCGACCGTGCATCTGAACACGAGTTTCGACGGCGTGGCGGAACTGCTCGCGTCCGGCGGCGGGCCGTTGGAGAAGGCCGTACGGGACATGCTCGCGGCGCAAATCGCCACCGATGTGTGGACTGCGGTGTTCCATTCGGCCGTCGGCGACCTGGAAACGGATGCGGAAGGCGATCCGCAATGGCCCGGTGGATGGCGGGAGGCCGTGCTGAGGGGGATGGTCACGGACGTACTGCCGGATCGATCGGAGGCGGATGCGCTGCGCGAGATCCACGCCCGGCGAAGAGAGTCCAACGGTTGGAGTGAGCTGCAGCCGCGGATCAACCACGCCGCCATGCGTAGGGCGAGGGTCCCCCGACACCTCGGTACAGCGATCAGGGTCCTCGAATCGTCACAGAGGGGAAGCAAGGCGTGATCGACAGACCCGACCACACCCCCCACCGGTTGGCCCTGCTCGCCGATGCCAACGCGGCGAGGAACCTGAGCACGGGCGTTCTGACGGGTGCGGAGAACCTTCCGTCGATCGCGCTGGCGGGCAGCGCCGAGTCACTGAAAGGGGAACACAACCGGCTGAACGTCGAGCCGCTGAGGGATCTGGTCGACGATGTCATGCATCACTGTCGCGATGACACCCCCACCAAGGCGGACGCCTGGCTGGCGCCCCGCCTGCACGCGACACTCCGGCTGACGCGCAGAGAGGCGGCCGACACGAGGCTGTGGAACTTCATCGCGCTCTGTGTCGCCCCGGACTACGTGCTGTGGCGACACCTGCCGGCGAAGGGGAAGGACGGACTTCCGCCGATGGTCGCCGCAAGCCGATTCCACGGCGCTCACCACACCCAGGCATTCTCCCGCCTGTGGTGGGCGGCGGAATTGTTCCGCGACGGATCGAACTACGAACCGGTACAAGTGGCGTGCGGGAATCAGGATGTGCTCAACACGGCTCTGAGGCTCGACATCATCGACCACCGGCCCACGGCTCAGGCGCTGATGAAGATCGTGGGGAAGGGCACGGCAACGACGGGTCGTGAAGTGAACGCCTTGGCCGCTGCCGCGAACACGGCAGGCAGCACCCTGATGTACGACGTGCTCGCACCTGACGACGATTGGAACGGCGACGCGCTGTCCCAGTGGATCCAGGAGGGTGACTCGGCACCGCCGGTGTCCCGACGGCGCCTGCCCCACGGGCCCGAGGACGGCCCGGTACCGGAGGAGTCCGTGGATGACCTCGTCGGCCTCTTCGAGGAACTGTTCGTGGATGCCCGGGTCCGGGGGAGGGTCAAGGACGAGGGCTGACCGGCCCGGTGAACATGGAACGCTCCACCGAGGCGAGGCCCCGGGCGAGAGCTTCGGGGCCGAGGCCGAGCGCGGCGGCAAGCACATGGACGCCGAGGCGAGGAGGAATCGCGTTTCCGATCTGCTGCGCGATGCCGCGACCGGCCCATGGGTGATCGGCAGGGAAGGTCTGCAACCGCCCCGCCTCGGCATTGGTGAAGCGGGGGAGTTCTGCACCGTCGGGTGTCACCACACGGTTACGGGAGATCTTTCCCGTAACCGTGGCGGACGGATGGTCGGAATGCCGCCGACCTCGCGCCTTGGGGTCTCCGCCGGTTCCGTAGTTGGAGACCACATGGAACGGCTCCAGCCGCTCCGGCAGGACATCGGTCATGGTGACCCAGGGCAGCAGCCGCTGGTCACCCTCGGTGCGACACACACCCTTCCTGTACGCGCGGTGCGTGGGCACGGGCATGACGGGGTCGGTGCTCCGGCGAGCGATCAGAATGGCACGACGACGGGTCTGTGGCACTCCGAACTCCTCGGCACGCAGGACAGCGGGCTCGGCCACGCGATATCCCTCGGCTTCGAGAAGCTCCCGCATCGCCCGCCACACAGGGAGCACTGCGGGCACCTGCTCCAGCACGATCGCCTCGTAAGGCCGGTCGGCGTCGACGGCGGCCAGCACCCATCTCAGCGGTTCCAACACCATGCCCGTACGCTCGTCGTCCAGGTCCGCCAGCCGCTCGCCGATCTTCTCGCGGGCAGCCATGCGCTTGGCGAGGTCCAGCACGTCGTCCAGGGCGCGCCGGCCCGCACCGGACCCGGCGACCGTGTAGGTCTGGCAGGGCGGTCCACCGGCGAGGACGGTCGCGTCAGGAAAGTGGGAAGGGCCGTAGTCCCGGACGTCGCCCTTCAAGGTCTCGAGGCCGGCCGACCGGCGGGTGGCACAGGCGTCCTCGTCCCATTCGATGCCGGTCTCGACCGCTACTTCCAGGTGTTGCGCGGCGATGTCCAGCCCGCCCGGCCCGGCGAAGAGGTCGACCATCCGGAACGACGGGGCTGGAGCGATCGGGGGATCGAAGACGGAGGCGGTCATGAGAGCGAAGTCTAGACGGGAGATCTTGCCGCCGGCCCCAGGACAACGAGCGCATTCCCGGATGGGGGACCCGGGGCGGATACTTGTCCCGCTCCGTCCGGTGCCCGGCAGGATTCAGGAGAGAAGGGCCCTGGAAATGGCATTCCCCAGCGCCTCGCCGACCGGGGGCGGGGACGCGTGACCGATCTGCCGGTATTTCTTGGTCTTCCCCCCGGCGAACGCCCAGTCCTCGGGAAAGGATTGCAGCAGGGCGGCCTGGCGTACGGTGATCTTCTTGTGGGGGGATCCCGATGTGTCCGACTCCTGGACGCCGTCCGGTCCGGGAACCTCGTCGCTCAGGGCTCCGCCGTTGATACCCATCCGTGCCCAGGCATTCTTCGTACCGCGGAGCCCGAGGTCCGCGCCACCCCGCTCGTACGAGCCACCCACGAGTGTGGGGGCGACACTGTCCGCCTGAGCCGCCCATTCGTCGGCCTCTGTCCATCCTCGCTCTGACATCGACGCGTGGAGGGCGTCCCCGACCGTGCGGTGTCGATCCACTGTGGGGCTCGGTGGACGGAAGGAACTGAAGTACCTGCTCTGCAGGGCGACGAGCAGTCCCTGCTGACGCTTCTGGGGAACGCCGAAGTCGGCGGCGTCGATCACGAACCAGCTGAACTCGTAGCCGAGGTGATCGAGCTCCGCCTCGATGTAGCCGCGTACCTCCACGAACTCCGGACCATCGACCAACTCCGGGACGTTCTCGATCAGCAGGGCGCGTGGCCGTACTGCGTGGGCGAGCAGGGCGGTCGCCTTCAGCAACTCCCGCTCGATGCCTGTTTCCACCCGTTTCCTCGTCGCCGAGGACTGCACCCGAGGAAGGCCCGCGGAGAGCAGGTCCACGTCGTAGCTCTTCGGGTGCTCGGCAGGATCGAAGTCCCGAAGATCCATCTCGTGGACATCCCACATCGGCCTGTTGATCCGAAGTGTCTCGCAGGCGACGTCCCTGTTGTCCAGGAGTAGAACGGGGTCGAAGCCCGCACGCTCGAGCCCGAGGGCGAGCCCTCCCGCTCCTGCGCACACGTCGACCGACTTCAGCCGCTCCACCTGAGGCTCCTTCCCGTGGTGTCGAACCGCATCGGTGACCCTATGCAGCGCGGTCACGGATGTCGATGCGATGGGCCCCGGGTCGGGAGGTCGAGTTGATCAAGGTCCGGAGAGTCGCCGGCGTACGGCTCTCGCGACCTCGGCCGCGACATCGGGGGGTGGCTCGTGCTCCCAGAAGCGAAGTACGGTCCATCCCTCGGATTCGAGATGCTCCGTCGTCTCGAGGTCGCGTGCCATGTTCTTCCCCAGTTTCACCCGCCACCAGTCGGCATTGGACTTCGGTTGGGTGGCGTGAACGGGACAACCGTGCCAGAAGCATCCGTCGAGAAAGACCGCGACCTTGGCACGCTGAAAGGCGACATCGATCTTGCGTCTGGGCATTCCGGGAACGGGGACGTGAAGCCGATAGCGCATGCCTCCCGCGTGGAGGAGCTTGCGTACGGCCATCTCGCATCCGGTGTCACGTGAGCCCTGGCGACTCATACGGTTGGAGACGCCGGTCGAGGAAGGCGTCATGCGGGGAACTCTGTCGCTCATCCCTGCGGACCCCCGTGGCACCCCCGGTACGCCGCCCCCGACCCGCACCAGCAAGGTGCCCCCTTCGCCGGGGGCCACGCCGCCGCGCGGCCGCGGGCCGCGAGGGTGGTGGCGTATTGGGGGAGGAGGTCGGCGTTGGCGGGGGAGGACTGTTCGGAGGCGGCGAAGGCTTCGTAGGAGGGGACGGTGGAGGTGACGATGCCGAGGTTCTGGGTGCCGGTGGAGGAGAGGTCGCGGAGGGAGGACTCGATGGCGGCGAGGTGGGCCGGGTGGGAGGGGTACTCGGAGGCGAGGGAGGGGTACGCGGTGAGGAGTTCGGTGAGTTCGGGCTCGGGCCAGTGGAGGACCGCGACCGGGAAGGGGCGGGAGAGGGCGGAGCGGTAGGAGCCCAGTTCGGAGCGGAGGCGGGCGATTTCGGCGCGGAGTTCGGCGGGGTTGTCGGAGCCGAGGGCCCAGAGGCGTTTGGGGTCGTGCAGCTCGTCCAGGGAGATGGGTGTCTGGGCGGTGTGGACGCGGTCGGCGAGGGCGTCCCAGTCGTCGTGGGGGTGGTTGAGGAGGCGGCGGACACGGTGCCGGCCCGTGAGGAGGGACTGGGTGTCGTACGGGATCTCGTCGTCGCCCGGGGCGAGCAGGAGGGTGACCGCCGCGGTGAAGCAGTCGTGGGACGCCTCCAGCTCGTCGTGGGACTCCAGCGTCTCGGCGATGATCTCCCAGGGGGCCGCGTCCGCTGGGGCCGCCGTGCGGATGCCGTTGATCAGGGCACGGGCCTCGGCCTCGTGGCCGTACTCCCACAGGTTCGCCGCCTGGAGGGCCTTGACCAGCAGGGGGCGGTCGGGGCCGGAGGCGAGGAGGCTGTCGTAGAGGGTGGAGGCGCGTTCGCGGTCGCCGGCCAGTTCGAGGTGGGCCGCGGCTTGGAGCAGCAGGGGCTCGTTGTCCTCGGGGTACTGCGTCGCGGTACGCAGCAAACGCTCGGCTTCGGCGATGTGGTCGGCAGGCGTGTCGGGGCGCATGATGGACACCGTACTGCCGTACGGGGCTCGGCAGGGATGTCGTATAGCTCTCACAAGGGGCGTACGACTCTGGTGACTTCGGGTCGCACCGTCTAGGGTGCGCCCGAGCGGGAGCGGATACCGGTGGTCGTCCAGGGACATGGCTCGCCGAGGCGGTCCTGTATAAACGGTAGTACGTACGATGGCAGTACAGGTGGCACGGGGGAGGGGACATGGCGCGACTGACCACGCGGGTGCGTACCGCCGGCTCCGCTCTCCTCGCTCTCCTGCTTGTCCTGCTTTTCCTCGGGGTCACGGTCCTGGAGACCGTGCTCCTCGACGGCGGTGGCCTCGCCGCCGCCGTCGCCCTCGCCGCGACGGCCACCGCCGTGGCCTCCTCCGCGCTCGTCGTCTGCGCCGTCATCAGCGCACGCTGCGCCCCCGCCGTGCCCCGCACCCGGGTCCGCACCGCCATCCGCGACCGTGAGAAGCGCACCGCCTTCCTTCCTCAGCGTGACCCCGACGCCCGGGGCCGCACCAGGCCCCGAGCGCCCGGGAGTGCCCTCCCGACGGCCGCGTAGGGGACTCTCCGGATCTCGGAGGCGCTTGAAACCGCAGTTCCCCTTGTGGGTCGTCATGCCGACATATCTCCTCTCCCGGCACGACGAGACCCTCGGAGGGCTCACCCATGTCCGTCTTCGCCAGCCTGGTCGAGCGCCTGGCCGAACTGCTCCAGCCGCTGTTCCAGACATCGGCCACGGCCGCCGCGATCATCCTGTTCACCGCCGTCGTACGACTGGCCGTCCATCCCCTCTCCCGCGCCGCCGCCCGGGGACAGCAGGCCAGGACCCTCCTCGCGCCGCGCGTCGCCGAAGTGCGCAGGAAGCACAGCAAGAACCCCGAGCGGCAGCAGAAGGCCCTGCTGGAGCTGTACGCCAAGGAGAAGACGTCACCGCTGTCCGGCTGTCTGCCGAGCCTGCTGCAACTGCCGGCCTTCTTCGTCATGTACCACCTGTTCTCCAGCAGCCGGATCGGCGGCGAGCCCAATGGCCTCCTCGACCACGCGCTCTTCGCCGCCCCGCTCGGGGGCCGCTGGAGCGACGCGCTGGGGGATGGCGGTGTCTTCGGCGCGGCGGGGGTGGTGTACCTCGTGCTGTTCGCGATCGTCAGCGGGGTCGCGGCCTTCAACTACCGGCGGACGAAGCGGCAACTGGCGGCCAATCCGCTGCCGGAGGGCACGCCGCCGGGGATGGGGGCGATGACCGGGGTGCTGCCGCTGCTCTCGTTCGCGACCCTGATCACGGTCGCGGTGGTGCCGCTGGCCGCCGCGCTGTACGTCGTGACCAGTACGGCCTGGTCGGCGGTGGAACGGGTCGTGCTGTACCGGGACACACCGCCCGCGGGTGGCCTGCTGTGAGGTCGCCCCTGCGTTGCTGCGCGGCCCTTGCATTGCTGTGCGGTCGCCCCTGTGTCGCTGTGCGGGGGCGTGCCCGTCACGAGGTGAGGAAGCGTTCCAGTGCCTCCACCACCAGGGCGTGGTCATCGAGCTGCGGCAGGCCCGAGACCGTCACCGAGCCGATCACGCCCGTGCCTTCGATGGTGATCGGGAAGGAGCCGCCGTGGGCCGCGTACAGGTCCGGGTCGAGGCGGGAGGCGGCCTCGAAGGTCGTGCCCCGGTCGCGGTGGCGGGTGCCGACGAGGAGTGAGCTTTCGCCGTAGCGTGCGACGACGCGCCGCTTGCGGTCGATCCAGGCGTCGTTGTCCGCGGTCGACCCCGGGAGGGCGGCATGGAACAGCCGCTGGGCGCCCCGGTGGATACCGATGGCGACCGGGGCCTCGCGCAGCCGGGCCATCTCCACCAGGAGGCTGCCCAGCGCCCAGGCGTCGTCGAGGGTGAAGTGGCGCAGCGCCAGGCGCTGCTCCTGGGCCACCAGGTCATCGACGGTCGGCCGGCCGGTCATCCGGGCACCCGTACGGTGATGCCCTCATGGGCCGAGCGGCGTGCCGCCTCCAGGACGTCCAGGGTGGCCGCGGCCTGTTCGGCGGTGACGGGTGGGGGAGTGCCGTCGCGCAGGGAGCGGACGATGTCCGCGTAGTACGCGGGGTAGTCGCCCGGGACCGTGGGAATCGGGTGGCCGCCGCCGGTGACCGGGGACTCGCCCGAGCCGAGGCGGCCCCACAGGGATTCGTCCTCCACCCCCCAGGCCGCCCCGGCGGAGGGGCGGTCGCCCGCGCGGAGGGCGGCCTCCTGGGGGTCGAGCCCGTACTTCACGAACCCGGCGCGGGAGCCCAGCACCCGGAAGCGCGGGCCGAGCTGGGCGGCCGTGGCGCTCATATACAGATGGGAGCGGACGCCGTTCGCGTGGGTGAGCGCGATGAAGGTGTCGTCGTCGGCCTCGGCGCCGGGGCGTCGTACGTCGGACTCGGCGTACACCCGGGCCGCCGGGCCGAACAGGGTCAGCGCCTGGTCGACCACATGGCTGCCCAGGTCGTACAGCAGACCGCCGATCTCCCGGGGGTCGCCCGACTCGCGCCAGCCGCCCTTGGGCCGTGGCCGCCACCGTTCGAAACGCGATTCAAAACGCTGTATGTCGCCGAACGCGCCGTCCTCGACGAGACGGGAGAGAGTACGGAAGTCGTTGTCCCAGCGGCGATTGTGGAAGACGGAGAGCAGCTGCCCGCGCGCGGCGGCGAGGGCGGCCAGCTTCCGGGCGTCGTCGGCGGTCCCCGCGACCGGTTTGTCCACGACGACGGCGAGTCCGGCGGTCAGGGCGGCGGAGGCGAGTGGGACATGCGTCTTGTTCGGGGTCGCGATGACGGCGAGGTCGAGTTCACCGGCGCGCGCCCACAGCTCGTCCGGCCGCGCGGCGAGACGTACGTCCGGGAACGCCTTAAGGGCCCGCTCCTGGCGCTCCGGGTCCGAGGTGACGACCGTGTCCAGCGCGAGGCCATCGGTGGCGGCGATCAGCGGGGCGTGGAAGACGGAGCCCGCGAGGCCGTAGCCGATGAGTCCGACGCGGAAGGGGGTGCGGGTGCCGGTCATGTTCCCCACTTAAACAACGGGGTTGCCATCGTGCAAGGAGGGGCGGGAGCGGTGGGGCCCGCGCACCGTGTCCCGTTCGACGCGTGTGCCCGCGCGCCGTGTCCCCTTCGCCGCGTATGCCCGCGCGCCATCTGCCCGCGCACCATCTGCCCGCGCCGGTCGCGCCTGCCGAGCGCTGCCCGGGTCGCTGCCGGGGTGCCGAGGGGCCACGCCCCGGGGCTGACGGCCGCGCCCCGGGCGCCCGGGGGCCGCCCACGGGGTGGGGTTGCGCTGATGGGGCGAACTCACGGGGCCGTTCGGGGGACTCGGGCCCCGGCGGCGTACGCGAGGGGAATGCTCTCCGTGACGGCCACGCGGTGGCACCACCGTGCCGGACCGGTCAGGCCCCGGTCGGGCACTGTCAGGCACAGGTCAGGTGGTGGCCCCGGTGGTACGGGCAGCAAACCGGCGGTACGAGCAGCAAAGGTGACCCCTCACTCATGTCACTCATGCGACTGCGCAATGCCCTCGCCGCCGGCGTCATCGCGGCCGTGTCCCTGCCCGCGCCGGCCGCCATGGCCGCCACGCCCGCCATGGCCGTCACGCCCGCCGTGACTGCTACGGCCGCTACGGCCGCGCGGCTGCCCCTCGCCTCGGCCGACGCCCCGAGCGCCCCGGCCGCCGTCCCGGAGCCGCCTCCGGTCGACGCCCGGCCACCCGGCTGCGGGACCGCGTCCCGCAAGGAGTTCCCCATCGACACCCGGATCCACGGCGGTCCCGCCGCGCACCACCCCGGTGGCGGCTTCGAGCAGTGGTCGGTGGATCTCACCAACACCAC
>NZ_JBSGUP010000024.1:0-31034 GCF_053607985.1 Streptomyces sp. NPDC055078 | reverse complement strand
CCCAGAGAGCGGTTCGGGCCCTTGCCGCGGGGCGATCTACAGGTCGAACTCGAGGTGCTCGATGTCCGTGAACCGGACTCTTCCAGGCTTCCGGCACGGCGGCCGCCATCTTGGAAGTAGACCTCCTTGAGGGCTTCGGCAGCGATCTCCTGGAGTCGGGCGTCGGTGGCGCCGGCCTGCTGGGCGTCGAAGAGGCGGGCGGCGTAGCGGGGCGGGAGGGCGACGGTCAGGTGCCGGATGCGGTCTTGGTCCGTCGACCCGATCGGTGCGGTGTAGCCCATGCGGGCGCGGGGTGACCGCCCCACAGCGACGTCGTTGAACACGGCATCGCGTGGATGACCATCCGACCCCAGCAGATACGCGAGCGAGCCCCGGACCATCGACGGTCCAGGGCTCGCCAGGCTGTTCGGGATCCAGTTACAGCTCAGACTCCAGGTCCAGCACGTCATTGATCTGCAGTTCCTGGAGAGCCCGCGCGGCGGCCTCCGAGGCGCCGCGACATGCTTGCAGCCCTACCTAGCCAGGGCTCTTTCAAGCATCAGGTAGGAGAGCGCGGTCGGGTCTTCCACAAGTTGTCTGATCCGCTCGAAGTCGTGGCCGTGGAACCACTCGAAGATCCGGCCGCCGTCGATGTGGCCGTGCAAGACGCGGTGCAGGTTCGTGAGGATCATGGATTCCAGCCGGTATGCCTCGCTCCTGGTCCCGACGGGGGCAGAGACCCACCCGTCGACCAGGGCATACCCGAGGTTCCGCGCCTGGGTCTCGTACTTGTCGAACTGCCGCTCAGGAGCCTTGGTGGATCCAACCTTCACCACTGCGCGTAAGCCCTGGAAGCCCAGGACGTACAACCGACCGCCCTCCTTATCCGGCTCCGGCAGTTCTTCACGCAGTCGTTTGCGTACCAGGTAGGAGGTCAGGCTGATCTCTGTTTGCCGCCACGGCGGCGCAGCTCCGGCCCGGAGGTCAGATATCGCTTTCGCGCGAGCCGCCTCGGGGCCGATCTCCTCAGCCCACTTCGCCATGATGACTTCGCGGATGATCTGTTGTGGGATACGTGGCACCGCGTCAGCTTCTCAGGCAGTACTGACAACGGATACGCGAGCGAGCCCCGGACCGTGTCGGTTCGGGGCTCGCGGGCTGTTCGGGGCGCGGCTGCTACAGCTCGAACTCGAGGTGCTCGATGTCCGTGAACTGCCCTGTGATCCGGCGCTCCGTCTCGGGAAGCTGCTCTAGGACGACGCGCATGACCCAGCGGGACGGTCACTGCCGGTAACGACCCTCGCTGCGTTCGTGCGGTCCGGTTGTCGGACGCATCTGTTGAATGGGGTGGCGGTTGCGACTGTGGCGGGTCTCCGAAGGACTTGCGCGGCTAACGGCCGTGCTGCGCATCGTCCTGCCACCGCCGCCGATCTGCTGCGGACATCCCTGCCTTCCGGCGCGCTTTGGCGTGCCCTGACTCCTGGGGGAGCCCATGACCACCGACCCGAACTCCACCCCGATCCCGGCACCCGAGCAGACCTCGGGACCGGTTCCGCCGACGGCCTCTGGCCCTGATCGCCGACGCTCTGATGACCTGGGTACGGCGGTCGGCGTGCTCGCGCTCTTGGTGGTGCATATGCTCGCTGGCGCCGTGATTTACCTGAGCTACCAGCACCCGAAGGTGTCCGGGCCTCTTGCCACGGGGGCGGCGTTCCTTGCGGTGGCGGCGGCCGTCACCGTGGTTGTCTACCGTCGCCGATGACCGGAGTCACCTGATGCGCTTGGAGGGCTCCATCTCCGCATCCACACCAATGGGATACATGCGAGGGGCTAACTCTGTGTACATCTCTTTTGGGTCGGATATCCCGGACCCACTGCCACTGGCCGGTGTCGTACTTCTCGCACCAGTGCGACACCTGCGGCTATTGGCCTTTGAGCCGACGCTCGGCCTCAGGTATGTGCTCCAGCACGACGGAGACAAAAGCGGCAAGCACCTCGTGCTTCGGCCGGCGGGTGGTGAAGTACAGCTCCTCCACCACTTTGGCGAGTGCGTCCGCTGACTCCCTCGGCATGTACCAGGACCGCCGGTCTATCCCGCCGTTCTTGCCCGCGCGGGTCGCGGTGCGGACAGTGGCGGCTCGGTCCGTGGTGCGGGGGCGGCGGGTGCTGGCTCGGCGTCCACGCGGGCGTGCCGGGCGCGGAGGAGGGCGGTGAGAATCCTGTCCGCCGCCGGGGGGAGCTGCTTGCGGGTCATCGGGGGGCTCCGAGGGTCTTGGCGAGGGCTCGGTACACCTGGGCGTGCTCGGAGTCGGGCGCGTAGTCGACAACGGTCCGTCCGAGACGCCATGCCTCGGGGACGACGACGCCGAGCGGGACGGTCCCGAGAACCGGTAGTCCCTGACGGTGGAGGGTCTCCAGCTTGGCCAGCATGGACTCAGCCGGCTTCGTGACCGGCCGGCGGAGCAGCGAGACGACTAGGCCATGGAGGCGGAGCGGGGTGTCGCGCAGTTCTGCGTCCACGGATGCGATCTGAGGGATCAGAAGTTCCAGAGCCTTCAGGGAGCTGTCCTCGGCCTGTACCGGGATGAGGACCCAGTCAGCGGCGGTGAGCGCGTTGTCGGTGAGGATGTCGAGCGACGGCGGGGCGTCGATGAGGACGTGGTCGTAGATGCCGCGGAGCGGGGCCAGGTGCCGCGCGAGCCGGTGTTCCCTCGCGCGCTGCTTGTCCAGCTCCCGTACGGCCATGAACATCTCGATGCTGTTCGGTAGGACGTCGAGCCGTCCGCCGGGGGAAGAGTGGGTGGTGATCAGGTCTGCGAGGCTGCCGGTGTACTCGCCGATCAGCGCGCGGTAGAGGCTCGCCGCTCCCTCTCCGGTCGGTGCCTGCTCGATGCCGAGCCCGTCGGTGAGGTGCCCCTGAGGGTCGAGGTCGACCAGGAGCACGTTGTGCCCGGCCTCGGCGAGTGCGCCGGCCACGTTCAGGGCGGTCGCGGTCTTCCCGACTCCGTCCTTCTGGTTCGCGACGGCAGTGATGTGAGCTAATGGCTCCATGGCGCCGCAGCCTACGTCCCGCATCTTTCGCACCCGTGCGACACCCCTGGGACCGCGAGGAGCCCCCCTCCGCGAGGGATGTGGCGCGCAGGAACGGCGGCCGGATAGGTGAAGTAGAGGCGGGGGACGGTTCGTACGGTGCCCTGGCGTGGTGGCTCCACGCCCGCAGGAATGCCCGGGACTACGAAGCCCGGCCCGAGCACTCCGAGGCGATGCTCACCCTCGCCGCCATCTCCCTGATGACCCGTCGCCTCACCCGCCGGAGCCCCTACCCCACATCGGCGGCACCCCGACCGGCAGGAACCGTTCAAGCCGCGTGATCTGAGAGGTCAGGCTTACTGACTGCGTTGGGAGGACGGATCGGAGTGCTCTGTCGGAGACCTAACGGTTCAGCCTTGCTGCCCTGGCGGCCCGCTGGGCGAAGACGCGCTCCTGGCGGTCATTCATCTGCCGCAGGGCATCCTTGCGGTCCCGTTTGGACAGCCGGTCGAGATAGACACGCCCCAAGAGGTGGTCGGTCTCGTGCTGCAGGCAACGGGCGAAGTATCCCGTTCCCTCGATGACCAGCGGTTTGCCGTCCTTGTCGAAGCCGCGGACCACCGTGCGGTCGGTTCGGGGAACGTCCATGACGGCTCCCGGTACCGACAGGCAGCCCTCCGGATCGTCCAGCAAGCGCCGTCCGGTCACGTCGGGTTCGTCGAGGACCGGGTTGATGATGTGGCCCACGTGCCGGACTCCGCTGTCATCGGGGCAGTCGTACACGAAGAGCTGCAGGTCGACGTCGACCTGATTGGCCGCCAGTCCGGCACCTTCGGCGACGTGCATGGTCAGGAACATGTCGTCGATGAGAGTGGACAGGTCCGGAGTGCCGAACTCGGTCACTTCTCGGCACGGTCGGTGCAGGATCTCTTCACCGACGACGGTGATCCGGCGAACCGATGCCCGCTCGGCGCCTGGAGGTAACGCTGGACAGGAATCGACTGATTTCCCCTGGACTCTGACCCGAAGGTCAACGAGACCAGGCTGATCGTTGCGCACGGACGCTGAGGTCAATTTCTTCTCCCTGAACAGACGGGCTTTCACGGCAATACGGCCTGTCTCCCGAGCTGTTGGCACGGCAGCCGCTTGCGAAGCTCTTTGCAAAGTAGCAGACTTTGCAAAGTGACTGAAGAAGACGCTAACGCAGCATCCCCGCACGAGGCAGCCGCCAGCCCACGTCACACCGATGGCCGCATGCCCGAACATCAAGTGCGCATGGCCTTGCTCGATCTCCTTGCCGAGCTCGGTACCGTCACCGCAACCGAGGCAGCCGGGAGGCTCGGTTACAGCTCCGGCCTGTGCTCGTTCCATCTCAGGCAACTTGCGCGCTACGGGAACATCGAGGAGGTCCCGCAATCCGGCGGCCGGGCACGGCCCTGGCGCCTCCGGCAGGCAACACCGCCGGCCACGGACGCTTCAGCCGAAGGATTTGGCCAGATGGCCCGCGGGCTGGAAGACGAGAGCTACCAGCGATGGCTCGCCCGGCGTGACCACGCCCCAGACGAATGGCGCCAGGACGAAGCCTTCAGCGCCGTCGTCTACCTTAGCCCCGAGGAGATGAGCACCGTCGCCGCAGCGGTGCGTCAGGCACTGGCGCCCTACCAGCACCGGGAACAGCAGTCTTCCGCCCGACCCGCCTCAGTCCAGCCGGTTGCCCTCATCGCGCGACTCTTCCCCCTGCTGCCGGACACAGCGGACGAGAACTGAACCAACAGGCTTCACAACCCTGGGCAATCAAAGACACGCACTCACCTCACGGGCCTCACGAGAGAAGTTCAAAAGACGGGTTCTAACGTCGGCGGCATCGCGGCTGCGCTCGACGGCGGGCGCCCTGGCCGCCGCTCCAGGGAACGCAGAAGCTGTCCTGCGGTGGTGGTGCGAGGCGATGCTCGACACCGCCCCGGCCGGCGACCGGCTCACCGCAGCCGTGCTGGACGGCACGCTGCCGGCCAGGAGCCTTGCCGAGGCCGCCGAGCACCGCCCCGCGGCCGGGCTTCCCGTTGAGTGAACCGTACGACGCGGGGCCGGAAGCCCGGCCCTGCCCTGCAATCCGAGGACGTTGACGCACTGCTCAGGGATCTCTCGCTGCCCGCCGAGGTGTTCGGCGCGACCGTCGCAGTGACGGTCCAGATCAACGAGACCTGGGGCATGGCACCGTATACCGATCGCAGTGGACTCCGGGTGGCCCGTGACCAGGTCAGACGTGTCACATGTGCCCCCGCGACGCAGGCATCGCCTCTCCCCCCGGGGGAGAGGCGAACGGTAGCCGGGTGTCTATCCGGACATGCGGAACAGGGATCTGGTGTAGCGGCGGAACTCTGCGAGGGGGTCAGTCCCGGGGGTGGGACGTGGCGGGGTGCTGAGAGGTGGGGCGTAGGCGGCTTCCCACAGGGGCAGGACGGATCCGGGGTGTCCGCCCATGGCGGTGACCAGGCGGTGGACAGTGGGCCAGTCGGTGGGAAGGGTGCCGGTCAGCAGGCCGGTGATCTCGTCCTGGGTGAGACCGTCGGCGCGGGCGGACAGCTGGTCGGGGGTGAGGCGGCCGGCAGCGAGGTTCATACCGCGCAGGGCGGCGTGGAGGGTTGTGGGCCGGGCGACGCGGTAGCCGCGGGCTGCGTCCCACAGCGGGCGCAGGTCGTCGGGGTCTGCGCCGCAGGCTTCGGCGAGCAGCCTGGTCACTTTCCAGGAAGGGGTCCGTTCTCCGCTGACGACGCGGTGGATGTAGGAGCGGTCCACGCCTGCGGCTTCGCCCAGGGCGGTGAAGGTGAGCGTGCTGTCGCGGTGGAGCTGGGCGATCGCGCGGGTGAAGACGGCGGCCGGGGCATCGGCGGAGAGATCGTGAGCGGCAGCCTGGCGGGGTGGAGTGGCGGGCCGGGGATGGCGCGGGCTGGGAGCAGGTTCCCCCGGCTGCTCGCTCTGTTCTCCGGGTGACTGGAGAGGGGCCGCATACGGTGAACGTTTTCTGCGGCGGCGGGCGTTGGAGTCCTTCCAGCGGCCCAGGGTGTCCCTGCTGACATGGGTCGCGTCGCACATCTCCGCCGGTCTGACCTTGCGGTCGTATCCCTGTTGCACCAGGGCGGCACGGAGGTCGGAGCAGTCCTCCAGTGCGTCGGTCAGGGTCCGCAGTGCTTCGACGGCATGGCCTTCGCGGACCAGAGCGATGAGGTCCTCCGTCCGGTGGGCCAGTATCTCGGCGAGTCGCAGGGCGTAGGCGTCGTTGTCATCGTCGGAGCGTCCCTGCTGGTACTTGCGAAACTTCGCGCCGCACTTGTCTGAGCAGTACAGGCGCCGGCGTCCCGCGCCGGGCTTCTGCTCGACCGTGTTGGTGCAGCCTGTCGCCGGGCAGGTCACGACATCCCGCGCCTTCAACGTCATGAGCTTTGATCAACTTTCGGGGGTGCCTGCTGCGGGAACGGGTTCCCACGGAGAATTGCAACTCTCCGCCAGCCCAGGGGTTACCGGACGTAATCGGCAGTCAGCGGCGTCCGTCCCGGGGACCGGCGGAACCGGAAGTGCGGTGCGGACACCACCGGAGCACGCCCGCACCGCACCACCGGACTACGCGAGGCGAATGTGCCGGTAGCGCACGTAGGAGCTGCGGGCGGCCGCCGTCGTGATGCCTGCGGCAGCGGCCGCCGCCTCTGGGGCGTCGGGGCGCAGCCACAGGATCACCCCGCTGAATACGACCGCGAGGAAGGCTCCGACCTGCATGTTGACCCGAAAGTCACGCCGGGTACGGGTTTCATCGACTCTCCGGCGCGGGATGGTAGCGTCGTGAACCGTCCGGCGGCGGGGATGGTGATCGGGCATAAGGTCAGGGCGCACAGAGCCCTCCTCGATCGTCGGTGATGAGTAGATGGCGAGTCAGCTCGGCGCACGGCTGGAACCTGGTCCGGGCTGACTCGCTGGACGCTACCCGCTGGCCTGCGCCCCGTGCCATCGCTACTGTCCGTTAAAAGGATGATTGCGGTTCACGCTCATCAATCAGCACCGGAGTCACCGGAATATGCCTCTGGCCTTCACATAGCGGACGCGTGCGTACATCACCGGCACTCGTCCACCGAGTCTGCAACCACTCGGCGTGGGACATGAGTTGCCGGAAAGTCGGCGATTCGCTGCCACGGCCCCATCCAGACCGGTATGGCTGCCTGTACATCCCCACCGCTCAGCGTGCCGCCGACAACCATGCCTGGCCTCGGGGAGTGGATCGGCCGGTCGGGTACGGCGCACTGTCATCGCGCAGGTGGTTGCTGCGGTGGCGGTCAGGAGTACGGCGGCGGTGCCCAGCGCGACACGCTCAGCGCCCTGCGGACCTCCAGGCGAGGCTGCGCCGTGTCTCCGGCGTGGACGTCACGATCACCGGGGTGCGGACCGCGACCCGCTTCACCGACCACGCCCGCCAGGTCACCGAGTACCGCAACGGCCGGGTGCTGCTGGCGGGCGACGCGGCGCACGTGCACTCCGCGTTCGGCAGCCAGGGGCTGAGCCTGGGTATCGGGGACGCGATGAACCTCGGCTGGAAGCTCGCCGCGGTGATCGGCGGCCGGGCGCCGGAAGGGCTGCTGGACACCTACACCGCCGAACGGCACCCGGTCGGCGCGGGCATCCTTGGCTGGACCCGCTCCCAGTCCGTCCGGACGGCTTCACCGCCTGGGCTGCCGACGCGGGGGCGCAGGCGCCGACCTCGACGGCCGGGCTGGCGGAGGCACTGGAGGAGTGGTTCGGAGTGCCAGAGGATACGGTGACGCCGGGCTGATCCGCCGCGAGGAATCACCAACCGCCTACCAGCGCCGTCCACCTCTGCTGTTCCTGGACATACACGGCGTCGGCGGACGCTCGGGGATCGCCCGCCTGGTGAGAACCCGAGCGTGCTGGTGGCCTTATGCCTGAGGTGTGTCCGGGGTGCGGATGCGTGCGCCGGTCTGGTCGGTGAGCCGGTGCCGGGTCTGCGGGGTGCGCGGTGCGGGCCAGATCTGGATGCGGTGTTCCTCCAGGACGGTGTCGCCTTCGTCGGCGTAGATGTCTCCGGCGGCGGAGGCGGCGTCCCGGCCGCGGGCGTGGATACGGAACCGCCACCACCGGTAGTCCTCTTCCCCGGCAGGGAGAGGGACGTCCTCCAGGTCGTCGGTGACCGGTCCTCCGACCATGGGGCCCTGGCCGGAGAAGTAGAGGCTGACGTCGACGATTTCGTCCCAGCCCCCAGGCGCGAGCAGCGGCTCCGTGTCGCGGACCTCGAAGGTCACGTTGACGTCTCCGTAGGAGGTGCCCGTCATTACGCTGGCGTGGGTTCCCTCTGCGTTGACGGCGACCAGGCCGTTCCCGGCGAGGCCGTCGCCGGTTCCCTGTTCCGCCGGTTCGGCGTCGGTGTCGGTCAGCACGTACTGGTGGTGTGTCACACGGATCCGCTGGGTCCGCTCGCCCGTCATCCGCTGTCTCTCCTCATGGCCGGTACATCCGCGGTCCCCGCCCTCCGTGGCCGGGGGCGGGGACCGTGTCATGGTGCTGGTTCCGGGTCGTCAGACCTTGACCCAGAAGGCGTCCCTGTCGATAACGCGTTCCTTCTTGTGGAAGGTGGTGATACGCCCGCCCTGCTGATTCTGCTCCTGCTGGGGGACCCATGCTGTGCCCCGGCTGTTGGCGGGAACGTTTGTGCCGCCTTCCCGGGTGGTGGCGAACGGATACTCGTCACAGGACAGGCCCGGGCCCGGCGGCCTCTGCCCTCGAGGGCATACGGCCTGGCGGTTCTGGTCTGCCCTGGCCTGGTTTGCCTCACGGTGCAGCGGCTTGCCGGATCCCGGCCGGCCGTAGTGACCCCCGCCTGCCTGGACATTGCGGATGTGCCGCGAGATGTTCGGGAGCGTGCCCATCGTCGTCAGCGTCGGGGTGAAGCTCGGATAGACGCACCCCGGGCTCAACGTCCGGCGGGTGTTGGCCTGATTCCAGAAGGTGTCGTCGCACCGGAAGGCGACCGACTTGTACTCGATGGTGCCGGGGGTGAAGCCGGGCTTCGTGAAGGTGAACGTGTACTTCGCGGCCGTGGTGTCCTTCTTGTTCTTCTTGACCCCGCTGCTGTAGTTCACCTTGCCGGAGATCACCGGGCCCAGCGAGCGCCCCCTGGGGAATTTGTTGTCGGCCTTGCATGTCCCCCCACAGGAGACCTTGAGCCCGACTCTGATGCCCGAGGCGTTCACCAGGGTCGCACGGCCGATCTCGACCGACTCCGACCATTTCAACGCCTTCTGCTTCAGCGTCAGCTTCTGTGTGATCTTGAATCTGGCGTGGCCGACCGGCCGCCCGTTTCTCAGCAGGTCAACCCGGGCGTCAGCGACCAGACAGCTCTCGTAGCGGTTGTAGGTGATCGTGTTCACCTTGCACGTCGCCGCGTTGGCCACGGCCGAGGACGACCGGCTGACGCTGGCCTTGACCGACGCGTCTGCCGGTGCGGACGGTGATGCCTGCACCGGGACCATGGCAGCCCCTACGACCGCAAACGCCGCAAAACCCACCCCCGTTACACGATTCAGAACAGACCTCATGAAACGTTTCCCCCAATCTGCCGTACACCCCCGGCAAGCCCCGTGCCCCCAGGACCACGGCAGGGCACCGACGCTACGGCGGACACCCACAAGCAGCCGCCGCCAGGACACCAACTGGCCGATTCACAAATGAACTATGGCCAGAACCTCCGGCTCCTTCGCACAGGGAGCCGTCAGCGGCCTTCCTCTCCTCAGCACAACCGGACCGGGCTGGTACCGGCTCCGCGTCCACGCCCGCGGCCAGGCAGATCAACCCCGACCAGGTCCGGGATCAACCCGCCGAGGACTACCTCGTGAGCATCCAGCCTGCACCGGCCACCGGCGGTGGTACACCCCCGTCTGCGTCCGTCGCACGCGGGGAGGGGGCCGCGAGCCGGACACACCACCTGGGGGCGGGCATGAGCGAGGTGTCCCGCGTCGACCTGGCCCGCGTCCCGCCGCAGGGCTGGCCGGCTTGTTCCTCGCCGCCCACAGCACGTCCAAGCTCCTCGGACAGATCCCGCCCGACCTTCCCGAAGCCTGCCGGGCCACCTTGCCCGGCCTCCTGCGGAAAGGCTTCCTCGCCGAGCTGTCCGGAGAAACGGGGGCTTCCCGGCCACATGAGTCGGCTGTTTCGGTCATGCGGGCATTGCTGTGTCGACGGGGCTGGCGGGCGGGGGCTTGAGTGGCTGCACGCATTGACCGCATGACGCAACTGAGACGGGGGAGATCTGGCGTGACTGTGCCGATATCGAAGAGGGTGACTCGCGGGATCACGATGCTGACGATCGCGGTTCTCGTGCCCGTATCCGCGCCGCAAGCCGGTGTGGCCGATGACTCCGTTACGCATATCGAGACCGCCATTCTTCCGGCGGGGACACGTATTCCGTCGCTGGCGGAGCTGCAGTCGGCCGACGTCCGTAAGGATTTCCGGCAGCTGGTCGACAGGTCGACGGTCGGCGGGAGCCGGGTCGCGCAGGAGACGGTGGGTCCAGCCCGGTCCTACGCGCCGCTGGCGGACGAACGCTCGCACATCCCGCCGATGCCCCGGACGCAGGTGCGGGCTTCCGGCAGGGCAGAGCCGACGAGGATCACCTATCCCGAGCCGTCCCGCACGATGTCGGCAACGGAATGCCGGAAAGGGCTCGGTAAGGACAAGGCATACTTCTTCAAATCTCGCTTCGCCGCCTGCTCTGGCGCAGTCTTCACACAGACATGGATAAAGAGGGGCAGACCGGTCGGGCAGAGCGAGTTCGTGGCCCTGGTGGTCGGCACGATCGCGAAGAACAGCCGGAAGGTCAACTATCATTACCACTTCACGGACATGGACAAGACGGGGGATACGAAGACAGCCGGTCTGAAGATCACTATCGATCCCAGGCATTCGAAGACCTGGCCGGCTGTGCGAATCAAGCAGGGCGGCAAGGTTCCGAAGTCCCCCACCTTCGACGCATTGAAGAGGCTGAAGACCTTCCCCCACACAGCCACCGTGGACGCAGGCCAGGGCAGCAAGCCCGACGACCTGGTCGCCGGCGTCTACGAGCCGGTCATCAAACTGACTCCCCCGCCCGGCTACAAACTCGGAGGCAACACCGAGGGAAAGCTGTTCATGCTGCCCCCGCGCTGGGACGCCGCCTCGTACCTGCCGAACGCCAGGGGGCAGGCCGGCAAACCTGCCACGAAGGGCTCGGCAGCCTTCTCCTACATAGGCTTCCTGAAATACAGCTCGAAGGCCGGCGCCAAGGAGAAGGCCGTAGCCGACCACATCAAGACGGCATTCAAGAACCCCAGCAGCACAAAGCCCGTGAACGCGGACAAGGATATACCGGGAGCCACTCCCGAGCGGGCACTCACCCGCCTCTTCCACAACAAGAAGCGCAGTGCCAGGAACCGGGCAGCTGCTGTCAGAACCTGCATCCAGTACTGGGGAAAGGACTACGCCAAGGGCGGCAAGGAGTGCGACGAGTTCCCCTTCGCAAGCACCTACCAAGGAGCTGCGCAGAAGAAGGACGAGCCGTCAGCCCCCGCCAATAACTTTTCCGCCCTCCCCATTCCCAAAACGGAAAACGCAGCCGGCGGAACCATGCTGGCGCTCTTCTACGACCAGGAACGGATCCTCGACGGCCTGCACAGCAGCCGGGACAGATCAGAAGACACCTTCATTGTCGTCATTTCCTAGGAACCCGTAGGAGCCCGCCCCCCGCATGGGGCTGCGGGGATAGCAGACAGATTCCGTATGACGGCGGGAGCTGGAACCACCCCGCCGTCATGCGGCCGGCCACATCTGTACGACGTACTGCTCGACGCCCTCGACCACGTCCAGCGTCGCCAGCTCCGCCACCTGGGCACGCCCTCCGCAGCGCACCCGAACCCGCCAGCGCACTCCGGTCCGCCCCAGCTTCACGATGACCTCGTCCGGTCCCATCGTGACCGCCCACACCGCCACCTCCCCGGAAGGAAAGAACACCTCGGCCTCCGCCTGCTCCTCCCACTCGCCGGGCAATTCAGCAGGCGGCTCCCCGTCCCACACTTCGACGGTCAACCCAGCCTGGTGCGTATGGCCCGCACTCTCCAGATCGATGCGCCCCACACGCGCGATGAGAAACCCTCCGCCGATCACACGCCCCTCGGGCCATCTGACCGGCACCCCCGCATCATCAGCCTCCTGCAAGCAGAGCCCGAAGTGATCCACCCACGGCTCCAGATGCTGTGCATGCATCCTCCGCGCCACGGTCCACTCCACTCTCTCAACGCTACGCATCTATTCCAGGTCCGATTATCCACACCGAGGCCACGCGACAACTACGGCGCCACAGTCTCCCCGGGGGTGGATGGTCGCCGCGCTCGGCCTGGCGTGCGACGTCGATCGTCCAAGCCACCCTCGACGAACAACGCAGGACCCGGCTCGTTGACGTCCGCAGACAGACCTACGTCCGATTCCTCGAAGCCGTCAACGACTACGCGGATGCCACGGCTCGCCCTGCTGGAGGTTCGGAACTCAGCGGAGCACTGATGCGGGCGCACTCGGTAGTGGAAGTGGAAGGCCCCGCCGCAGTGGCTCAGGCGGCGCTGGAACTGTTCCGTGCGCTGCTCCAAGACCGGAACGTTGAAGACTACTGGGACAGTCTGCTGGAATGCCGCGAAGACTACGTACAGGCCGTCAGATCGAAACTTGGCACGATCCCGTGAATCCCGCCGCAGGTGCCCAGGCGCCCGGGTCAGGGGCCGACGATCAGCCAGAGAATGACGACGGCGTCAAGATCCTGGCCGTACCTGTAGACGACGGAGATCCCGCGTCCGCCGGTCTGCTCGGGCAGCAGCTCGACCACGTACGAGGCGGAACGGGGATCGGCGTCCGGAAGGCCGCAGGCATGCTCGACGACGGCAATGCCGGAGCAGAACTCGGTGGCAGTCCAGGCCGTGACCCTCTGGCTCTATCAGTGGGTTTCTGGGACCAGGCACGCATACTGTGAGGGCGACCAAGGGGATCGTTTCGGTGACGTAGCGTGATCTGGGACTGTGGTCGCTGTTGAGGGCGGGATTATCGGAGCGGCCCTTGCTCGTTGACGAACACAGTGGGTGTGGACAGGAACACATCCGCGTTCGTCGGGCCGTAGGCGAAGTTGACCGAGGGGCTGACCGGCCTCACAGTTGATGAGCACGGTGCCGCAGTGCTGTCCGCGGCGGGTGGCGAAGTCGTCGACGCCCAGCATGTTCGGGACAGTCCATGCGGGGTCGGCCAGAGCCATAGTCGCCCGCAGCAGTGTCGTCCGGCTGACCCGTGTGTGCAGGACAGCGGCAAGGCGGCTCCCGGCCCGCGAGCGCGACGGCGACCGCCTCCAGGACTCGCCGGGCAGCAGGCGTGCGGCGGCTGTAGCGAACGCGCAGCCCCTCCACCTGCTCGGCGAACGTACGCCGCGGACAACGAACGTTCTCGCAGTACAACCGCCGCACCGTCAGCTCGATCAGCACCGGCCGATCACCGACCGGCGTATCGGCAAGGCATCTCCTGCAATCGGCTGGAGATGCCGCACAACCGGGGCAGGCCACCCCTGCCTCCCCGGTTCTCACCACCAGACGAACCACGCCGAACTCGAAGAACACGCGCCACCAGCAACTCGCTGAGATGCGGGAACAGATCGCGGAACAGCTCATCACACCGCACCACAGTCTCAGATGACGCGACGTCGCCGAGGCTGAACACTGTTGATCGCCCTCACGGAATGTGTGCCTGATCCCCGCCTCCACTGACGAAACTGCCGGGGGCCGTGGGGTCGCCCGAGCGAGTCGGACGGGCTCTGGCGTTCTACCGCCGGGAGCGGCACGGTCCGTTGGCGAGAGGCCGCACCGCGACCGGAATGCCGGTCCGTTGCCTGTCGGCTGGCTCGGGCGGTATCAGCCGGTGCTCTGGTTGCCCTTCCCGTTCGTGGTGTCCTGGGCGGCTCGGTGGCGGACCGCCCACAGGGCGCCGCCTCCGGCGGTGAGCAGGGCGGCGGCGCCTCCGATCAGCCATGGGGCAGCGTCAGCCCCGGTGTCGGCGAGCGAGCCCTTCACTGCGGGTTCTGCCGTGTCGGGCGTGGTCGCCGTCGGCTCCGGGGCCCGAGTGGCCGGGCCGGAGCGGGACGCGGGGCGGGTCTCGTCCGACGGCGTCGGTGCGGTCGTCACTCCGGCTGTCGGCAGGGTCGGAGCCGACGGCTTGATCACGGGCGGAGCAGTCGCCGGGGGCTTGGCGGGCGGCTTCGTCGGGTTGGCCGTCTTGACGCCGGTGTGCGCGAGGGCGACCGGGGCGCCGGGTCTAGCGGTGATCTTCACCGGCTGGGCGTTGAGCCGGTAGCCGGCGGGGGCCTTGGACTCGGTGGCCGTATAGGGGGTGCCGGTGCGGGCGGCCACGGGCAGGGTTGTCTTGGCGGTGCCGTCCTTGCCCGTGGTCAGGGTGACGGTCCTGCCGCCGCCCTGGGGCGTGATGTTGATGACGGCGCCCGGCAGCGACTTCCCGGTGCTGCGGTCGGTCTTTGTGACCGTCAGGTCTGCGGGCTTGAACGGATCGACGATGGCCAGGGGAACGGTGCCGCCGGGCGGGACGATGACGTCCTGGTCGGCGACGGTGCCGTGCAGCGGGCTGCCGCTGGAGGTTTCCTTGAGCCGGTAGACGCCGGGCGTGAGGCCCTCGAAGACGATCTGCCCGCCGGCGTCGGTCGTGCGGCTGCCCGCTCCCTTCCCGTCGCGGTCCAGGAGGGTGAAGGCCGCACCTCGGAGGAGGGCTCCGCCGGGGTCCTTCTTGAGGATCCGAATGCCTCCGGTGCCAGGATCGGGTTCGGGGGTGTCCCGTGGAGCCGTCTCGGAGGAAGGGGCGGGCGAGGGGCTTGGGATTGCGGCGACAGCCGAGGGCGTCCACGCCAGAGTGCCGAGCGCGCCGGTGAGGACGGCGGCGGCCACGAGCGGGCGGCGGGTGGCGGGTGTGCGCATGGGAAAGGAATGCTCCTGGGCGAAAGGGCGAGGGTGCCGGTGTCCCCGATAGGGGGCTGTTCAGCGGGATCGTCGGGCGGATGCTTCGGGTGGCTGCGGAGGGGTCGGCGGGGAACCCGGGGTCTTCGGCGGTCTCCCCGTCGGATGGGCAGCGGCGTAGCGGCGGGCGGCGGCTCGTACGAGGTGCTGCTGGTTGTCGGCCGTCATGCGGTCGATGCCGGCGAGTCCGGCGTGCAGGACTGGGTCGAAGGTGCCGGCGGGGATGAGGCCGACGGTCTGGACGACCTGTGCTGCGGCTTCGGCCTGGACGAGGGCGATGTACGGGGGCGGAAGATGTATGAGGTCCGTTGCGTGGGGGGCGTCGTTCAGGATCTGGGTGAGGGTGAGGTCGCCGTCGTTCAGTGCGTCGTCGGCCAGATCGAGCAGCGTCAGGGTGGCCTGGTGCAGGCGGGCGAGGAACGCGGGGTCCGAGAGCCAGAAGCCGTCGGGTACCAGGGCCGGGTGGGGCTCCGGCGCAGTCGGATCGGTCGCACCGGTGGGCTGGTCTGGCTGTTGGCGGCGGTGGTCGGCCGGGTTCCTCAGGGAGGGCAGCCAGCGTGGTCGGACCATGGATCTCCTGGAGCGGGTGAGTGCAAGCATCCTGGGGCGTCGGTTTCGGAGGTCGCCGCGACAGGCGGCCTCCCGGTTTCGCGCGGCTCGGGCCGCCCGTACTTCGTTCCTGGCACTCTGGCCAGGGCAGTGGCGGGAGCGGGGCGGGGTAAGCGGTGTTCTGGTTGTCCTGGTCGTTCTGGGTCCGCCGTCGCCGGGCTGCCCGGAAGGCCGCGCTGCGGACTGCTGTAGCCGGGGTCAAGGACATCGGCGGCGTGCACGTCGGGGGCTCAGCCCCGACGGCGGACCGCCACGGGGAGCGGACGGTGGGCGCCGAAGGTGAGAGTTGTGCGCAAAGCGGTCGTCGTGCTCCCGGTCAGAGGCGGGCGGGAGGAGTATGGCCGGTGGTCAGCGGGGACGGCCTGCGGGCGGGGTTGGCGGAGGAGCAGCCGGTTTCGGCTGGGGTTTCGGTGAGGTGGCTTTGATCGGCCGGCCTTCGGGAAAGTGCAGATAGTCCCGGGTGGCGACGGGGATGTCCCGGACGGAGCGGGTCAGCGGGAGGTCCTCGACCAGAGAGCTGGTGAATGCCCCGACGAGGGGGACGGGCGTGCCGGGGCTGAACGTCGCCTTCCACACGGCAGGCTCGCCCGGGATTCCGGCGTGAAACACCCAGCTCCCCTTTGCTACGGCCTCTGTGGCGTACCAGTGCCGGAGCATGGCACCTGGTCCGAGCTGTGGAACTCCTGCTTGCCGTCTCTCCAGACGGTGTGGTTCCAGCCCGCCGCGAGCAGCGGCTGGCTTTGTTCACGAGAAGCGACAGCATCTGTAGACGAGTTTGGGAGGCGTCGGCGGTGCGTCGTGTTCGACGTTCATGAGAATCGACAGCGCCAGTGCACCCCGCCGTCGCAGAGCCGTCAATCGGGAAGCCACGACGACACCTCAAGTAGCTCTGCGTAGTGTCTCCGTGGCATCCGGCCACGGAGACTCCGCAAAAACCCGTTTGGGACGAGGGCGACCACTGCTACATTTCCGGAGGCCGTGCGAGAGATCGAGGAGGTGGTACCCGTGAAAGCAGTATCGACATGGGTGCTCCCCTCCGGGGTCACGGTCGGGCGATAGTCAGGTCGTCCGGGAGCGCCGTTCCAGTGCACTCCCGAAAGGCACGACCATGCATTTCACTTCCGAGCAGCGCCTCGACGACGGCGTCCTCGAACGCGAATTCACCCTCGGTGAGATCCCCGGCATCCTGTGGACACCCGCATCAGCACCGGCGCCGCTGATCCTGCTCGGCCACCCTCCCCTCGGGCTGCGCAAGATGTACCCCCGACTGGTGGCCCGGGCCCGGCACTCTGCGGCGGAGGGCTTCGCCACGGCCACCATCGAGCTCCCCGGAAGCGGCGACCGGCCCCGTTGGCCCGCCGCCGAGCAGGCCCGCGCTGACCTGCGCCGGGCTATGGAGGCCGGCGAGCCGGTCAGCGACGAGATCGTCGACGCCCTCATCCTCCCGCTGGTCGACAAGGCGGTCCCGGAATGGCAGGCCGCCCTGGACGTCCTCCTCTCGCTGCCCGAGATCGGCGGCCCGGTCGGGTACTCGGGGGGAGTGATCTCCATCGGGACCCGGCTGGCGGTGGTCGAGCCGCGCATCTCGGCCGCTGTTCTGTTCGCCGGGAGTTTCGTCCCTCGCGCCATGTTCGAGGAGGCCCGCCAGGTCACCATTCCGCTGCACGTCCTGCTGCAGTGGGACGACGAAGGGAACGACCGGCGGGCGGCCCTGGACCTGTTCGACGCCTTCGGCTCCAAGGAGAAGACCCTGCACGCCAACATGGGCGGGCACACCGGCGTCCCGCAGTTCGCGGGGGACGCCGCGGCCCAGTTCTTCACCCGACATCTGAAGTAAGGCCGGGCCGTCAGACCGGCAGCCGACGGTAGCTGATGTCGGCCGGCACAGCCGCTCATCGAGGACAGGTCCCGGCGCTCCGCAGCTCTTTACACCGTGGGCCCCTGCTGAACTCCCGGCAGGGGCCCGTGCTGCCTGAAGTCATGAATTGTTCGATTTCTACAGAGCTTCGAGTGCTGCCCAAACTCGTGTACAGGTGCTGTCGCTTCTCGTGAAGAAAGCCACAGCGGCAGATAGCCCTCCACGGCAGGCGTGCTGTCGTCGACGAGATAGTTCCCGGAGCTGTAGGTGTCCTCCAGATAGAGGGAGAGCAGTTCGGTGTGGAGGTCGCGCAGCGGTTCCAGGGGCACTGCGCCGTTGAAGGTGGCCGTCCACTCCGGCTGGCCGAAGGGCTCTTGGACGGTGGTGGTCCACGTGCCGCTGGAGGCGCTGTCGGGGCCGGGGAGGAATCCGGTGTACAGGCGCAGGCAGGGGCTGGCGGCGATCCTGTGGCCCTTGTCGGGCCGGTGCAGGGACCAGCCTTCCTCGAAGGGGAAGGGCCAGGCGGTCTGGAAGTCGGCGCTGCCGGGGCCTGCGAGGTGGCGGGGCATGAGCTGCACCTCAGCGGCGGAGTCGAGATCACCGAGGGGCAAACGGAGGACCTTTCTGGCCGGCGATTGCCGGAGAACTGGCAGCGTCGGGCTGTTGATCCCGCTCGTGCTGTCCATGGGGTTCGCCAGCGCTGGGGAGTCCTCGCCTGGCGTTGTGTGCGTGGTCGGGACGAGGGCTGGTAATGGTCGAGGTGTCCCCGTCGTCTGGAGGTCGCGGAGGGTGCTATCGGGTGGTACGGGCTGGCGTTCCGCGGACGCGGGAGGGAGCCGGGAGTGGCGAGGCGGCCCGCTTGGGTGACCGGGCCGGGGGCTCGGGGGCGGGGAATCCCCACGTGCGCGCGTAGGTGTGGACGGCGTGCGCCAGGGAGATGAAATCCCCTCCCATCCAGGGGGGTTCGGATCCGCCGAGGCCGGTGTAGAAGAGATCCCGGTCGTAGGTGCGGTGAGTGTCGCGGGTGCGGAAGGTGCCGTGGTCGGCGAAGGAGAGGGCGATGACGTCGACCTGTCCCTGGCCGGGGTGGAGGAGGCTGAGGCGCAGGCCGTCGTACTTGTGCTGGTGGATCGTCTGGTAGAAGTCGATCCGCAGGCGTAGTTGAGAGCCGGGCGGCGGGGTGGCGTAGAAGCTGTTTCCGACTACCGCGCCGTCCATCCGGAGGGGGAAGGCTTCGGTGAAGAACTGCTCGGCGTGGAGGGACATAGGGGGCTCCGGGCGGTGCGAGGGGACAGTCCGTGGTCAGCGGCGGGCAGCACGGGGCGGAGTGGGCAGGCGGGCGCTGGGAGTGCTCGTTGTCCAGCGGACCGGGTTCGTGTTCAGCGCCGGGGCGGGCCGGCGGTGGGTACTGGCGATGTCCAAAGGGGTGGGGGCCGGCGGGCGGACCGGGGTGAGCTGGACGTGGTGGAGATCGGCGCGGTTCAGGTAGTCGCGCCAGCGGAGCAGCGGTGCAGGATCGGCGACCGAGGCCGCGGTGGCGGTGACGAAGCGGGTGGGGGTGCCGGAGGAGAAGACGGCGTACCAGCCCGCCCGCTGACCGCCGGCTGTGATGCCCCAGCGGGTGGCGTTGGTGGTCAGCTCGGCCGCGGGGTCGAGGTCGCGACGGTCGTACCAGGCGGTGGCGAGATGGTCGGGCGCGGTCAGCTCCAGCGTTGCCTGGCTGTCCCGGGTGACCGTCCAGCCTGCGTCCAGGAGTGGGCTGAAGGTGCGGCGCGGGACCTCGTAGGACCCCAGCGCTTGGCCGAGATACTCGTGTTCGCCCTGCTGGTAGGCGTCGAGGAGATCGGCGGTGAAGGCGCCGACTATCTCCTCCGGTGTGCGGTCGTTGAAGGCGGCGGCCCAGCTCGGTGCGGTGAACTGCCGGTGTGCGGCGATCTTCCACAGGGCGTCGTCCTCGCCTTCGGGGATGAACCCGATGCGGACCTTCTGGTCAGGCGGGCATACGTAGGCGTTGCCGAGGTCGTCGTGGCTGATCTGCCAGCCCGCGTCCAGGGCCGGCCGCAGCCCGGGGTCGGCGGCCCCGGTGGCGCCGGCGAGGTAGCGGGGGGTGACATGGACGTCCCCCTCGGGTTCGAGGTCACGCACGGGCGGCTCCGGGATCGCCGCCGGCCGTCCAGGCGGACAGCGCCTCCCGGAGGTCGCCGAGGCCGTCCGGGAGCTTCTGATCGTGGTCGGCGGACAGCAGGGCGAGCGTGGCGCGGACGCGGGTGGTGAAGTCGCCGACACGAGTGGGGTAGTCGTTTGCGCGGGCCCAGCGGGCGGCGGTGTCGTACACATCGGCCAGTGCGGTGCCGTGGTCGGTGAGCTGGTAGGCGGGCTGTCGCGCCTGCTGTCCGGTTCGCACGAGCCGGTGCTCCCGGGCCAGTACGGATCCGTCGCGGATCTGCTGACGGGGCAGATCCGGGAAGGTGCGGCTGAGCATGTGCCGGGGCACGGGGCCGTGGTCGTCGATCTCGGTGACCAGCCGGATCACCCCCGGATGCCCAATCACCTCGACAGTCTGGGTGACCTGGTCAGCAGCGAGCCGGGTGGTCATCGGCGGTAGCCCCCTGCCGGAGTGTCCGCGGACGCGCGGGCTGGTAGCTGGCACTGGTGGGAGAAGAGTTCACCGGATCGCCACTGCGCCGACGGCGTGGTCCGCAGGGCAGCCGACGTCTTCGCGGCGGGGGCCGGGAGGGCCGGGGCGGAGGCCCACATGCCGGTGGCGGACTGGGACGGGGCCGGCGGGTGTCCCCACACGGGGTGGGTCGCGGCGTCCGCGAGGGAGTGCCCGGCCGCCCATGCCGACAGGGCTCGGTACACCGGGGCCAGGGCCCGGCCGGGCGGGGCGAGCCGGTAGTCGGCCTCCTCTGCGGTGTCGGTGTCGACGAGGCGGTCGTCGACGAGCTGCCGCAGCCGGGGGTAGACGGCGCTGAGGGCGTGGCCGGGCATCGCGTCGGCCGCGACCGCCTTGGCGCTGGACGGGCCGCGGGCCTGGAGCGACCACAGGATCGGGGTGGCGTGCCGGTAGGCGATCAGGACCAGGCTGTCCTCAATGTCCTGGACAGTCGCGCCTGCCTGTGTGTCTGCCGTGCCCGGGCGGGTGCCGGGCTTTTCGAGGTGTGTCTCCCCCCAGGCGGCGATCACCGTGAGGACGGGCATCAGGTCGGTGCCGCGGGCGGAGAGGCCGTAGGTGACGTGCCGGGGACCGTGTTCGGTGCGCTCGATGAGCCCGGCGGCGGCCAGCCAGCGGAGCTTGGGGTGGAGCTGTCCGTCCTGCAGCCACGGCATCCGTGTCTTGATCTCTGTGTACCGCAGGGGCCGTACGGAGAGGGTGGTGAGGATCTGGACGTTCCAGCGCGGGGTGAGCATGCCGAGGGATTCGATGACCCGCGACAGGTCGGCGTGGACGGTGCGGGGCGGACCGGTGGGGATCAAAAGGGGAACTCCAGGGATATAGGGGGCGGGTCAGCGCGTACGCGCCGCAGCGGGAGCAGGTCCGGCCGACGGAACCGCCTGGGCTGCCGGGTCGGGCTGGGCCGCTGGGGCGGGGACGCGGTGCAGGCTCTGCAGGACGGCGCTCAGGGTCTTGGCGTGGGCGTCGCGGACGGCCACCGCTTCGCCGATACGCCGGGCGTTGTCGAGCAGGTGGCCGGCGTCGAAAGCCCCGATCGACCGGTCCGGGTGTGCGAGTTGCCGCAGCCGGTCGCAGTGGAAGGTGATGCTCCGCTCAGCGAGCTGGAGATCGGCCAGGCCGGCGAGGAGGGCGGTGAGCATGCTGTCGTGAGGGGCGGCGCCGGCATGTGCCTCAAGTGCGGCGAGGTGCCGGCCGTACAGGTCTTCGATCCGCTCGGCCAGCACCTGGGCCGTGATGTGGGTCGCCAATCAGCGCGCCTTCGCGATCGGCGCACCCGTGGCCCCGGCCAGCGGCGGAGCCGGGGAGGCAGGAGGCAGCGCGGTGCTGACCCTGGCCCGGGTCAACTCCACTGGTCGCCCGGCTGCCGGTCCGGGCGGGGGCATGGACCGCAGCAGGCCGGCCAGCGCGGTGAGGTAGCCGTCACGGGCGGCGAGGGCGGCGTCCAGCCACTGGCCGTCCATCCGCAAGGCATCGGCCGATAGTCCGCCCAGGTCACGGCCGGGGTCGGTGGCCTGGTGCACACGGTCCCGGACCCGGACCACCTGCTCCTCGGCCAGGACCAGGAAGGAGCGCAGCTCCAGGGCCCGGCGCAGCGCGGCGGAGACACCGGGCCCGGCGCTGGCTGCGTACAGCTCGTGGACCGGGGCGCCGAACGCCTCCTCCAGCAGGGCGTCCTGGCTGGTGGGCCTGGCGGTCACGCTCACCGGGGCACCCCCCGCACCTCGGGCACCGCGGCGGCGGGGCGGGCGGGCACGCCGGTTGTCAGCGCGGGGCCCCGGCGAAGAGTCGGGGCGGTCCCGTACCTGGCACTGGGGCCGCGCCTGTCCGGGGTGTCCGGGTCGAGGAGAAAGCGCAGGACCGTGGCCCGTCCGTCCCGGATGTCCACAGCCGTGTTCACCCGGTGCGCGAACTCCATCACGGGATCGTCGAGTTCACCGCGCGGCTCGGTGCCGAGGGCGGCGACGAGGGCGTCCTCGGCCCGTTCCAGCGCTTCCTGGGCGGTGGTGAGAAGGCCGTACCAGCGCACAGTCTCCGCCGCGTCCGGGCTGGCGTGCGGCGCGATGGCCACCGCGCGCCGCAGGGTCGGCAGGCTCATCTGGAACTTCTCCTCGATCCGGGTGGCGAGGACGCCCAACAGATCGCCTGGTTCATCGGACACCGCGCACTCTCCTTTTCTGTTTCGGGTTTGCCGGGACGGGGGCCATGGCGGACTGTGCTCTCGCAGCCGTGATTCCTTCCGGGAGTGCGACGAGTGCGGGCGCAGTTCCTGTGGGTTCGCCGTGGCTAGTAGCTCAGGCACATACGGACGTCACGGAAGACGTAAGTACCCGAGACCCATCCCTTGGTCTGGGTCGTCTTGTTCGTGATGTGGTGCCAATTGCCGCTGGTCTTGTGGACGGTGAACTTCTGGCCCTGGTAGAGGATGCCGACGGCCGTGGACTTGGTGGTCGCCTTGGAGCGGATGGTGACGGCCTTCGTGCCGATCACCCACGGTCCGGGCCGGTCACACGGACGGTGGCCGTGCTGGGCCGCAGCGGCCGGTGCGGCGGCGGTCGCCGTCGGCGCGGCGGCGAGAGGAAGGGCGAACGCACCGAGGACGGCGGTGCTGACGGCGAAACGGGTCGAGCGCATGAGAAAAGGTCTCCGGACGTGAAGGGGAAAGACGGAATGGCGCCCCGGGCGCAGTGCCGGGCGGGACGGTTCAAGAGTCCGGAGAATCCCCGGTTTCACGAACCGGGAAGCGGCTGCTATATTCCGCCGACCCCGCGCAGGGCGGAGAAATAATGGGTCTTTCCCAAGGGAGAGCCTGACGACCTGCGGTCAAGCGCCGCCATCGCGTCCCGGTCTCGCTTCGCCGGACTGCGAGTCGTCTCCGGTCAGGTACCGCAGGGTGCGACTGGACAAGTAGATCGACGACGGGCAGACAAGCGAGCGAAGCTCCTGGTGGCTGCGGGTGATCTTGGTCGAGAATCCGTCAGCTTCGTCGTTCCGCAGACCCGTCCAACACATGGCCAACGCCCTCAGACTGGAAAGGCTCAGCGTGAGGGCGGGGTGGCGTGTGTGGCGAGCTGGGTCCCCCTCCAATGTCGTACGCAGCGCCTCAAAGGGCGTCAGCGTTCTCATCACCGAAGCGGTGTACGGAGGCACTGACGTGGGCCGTGAAGAACTTTGGCGGCGTCGACTTGCTGTGGAACCTGTCCGGCCAGCAGGCGCCGAGTTCAGGGCAAATCGGGGCACTGCCCGCTCCTCCCCCGTCGTGACCCCGGTCTCGCCGGTCGCCCCCGCCCCGGCGCTCGCTACCGTCGTCTCGCCGGAAGTGACCGGGTGGGATTTCACCGCATATAGAAGAGTTGGCACCACGCCAGACAAGGCGAGTTTGATGTTTCTCCAGGTCAGAACCGGGGCAGCGGCCTTGCCCTGCCGTTTCGGGGCCGGATAGCGTCGCGCTCAATTTTCTAACAAGATCTTCAGATTGTGAGCGCGGAGTGAAGATACGTGGGCACCGTCGAAGAACCATGCGTGGAGTTGTCGCGGCGTCAGTTCTGCTGTTGCTGTCCGGAGTCGCTCTGGAGCAGCGTGGCGGTGTGGCGGCTGCGGCGGTCGGCGATGACGTCGAGGTGAGGGAGCCGGCTTCGGGTGTTCCGGCGGATGACGCGGGCCGGGGCAAGGAGTTCTGGCAGGACGATCCGCTGCCTGCGAAGTCGGAGGAGTTGAAGGCGTCCGAGCAGGCGGCTGCCGGCGGGAGCCGGGTTGAGGTCAAGGGCCTGACGAACGAGTCCAACCAGGTTTTCGCGAACAGTGACGGTACGTTCACCGTGGAGTCGTCCGCGGTGCCGGAGCGGGTGCGGCGGGAGGGCGGCTGGGTACCGGTCGACACTACTCTGGTCAGGCGTCAGGACGGGCAGGTCGTCCCGAAGGCCGCTCAGGATGTGGTGCTGTCGGGCGGCGGGGCGCAGCAGCCGCTGGCGAAGATCACCCGGGGCGGGAAGAGCTATGAGCTCGATGCGCCCTGGGCGCTGCCGGTGCCGCGGCTGGCCGGCTCGCTCGCCGTGTACGAGGCGGTGCGGCCCGGTGTCGATCTGGTGGTGCAGGTCCGTCCGGACGGCTTTACGCAGAACCTTCAAGCAGCGCTACGGACTCACACCCACCGAGTACGCCCGGCAGAACCCCTGATCAGGGGCCCGGCTGGTCAGTTGCGGGTCTGTCGGTGGATGGCGTTGTTGATCGGGTCGGGGCCTTGGGTGAGTTCGAGGATTTGGTGGTGGATTTGTGGGGTGTGGATGAGTTCAGTGAGGGTGGCGGCGACGTCGTCGCGGGTGATGTGGGTGTGGACCAGGGCGGGGGAGAGGCTGATGTGGCCGGTGCCGGGGTCGTCGGTGAGGGCGGCGGGGCGGAGGATGGTCCAGTCGAGGTCGGTGGCGGCGAGTTCGGTGTCTGCCTGTTTCTTGATGTCGATGTAGTGCTCGAAGGTGTCGGAGACGTCGCGGTGGCGCCAGGCTTCGGGGAAGACGGAGACGAGGAGGAGCCGGCGGATGCCGGCGAGGCGGGCTGCTTCGATGGCGGTGGTGGCGGTGCTGCCGCCTTCACCGCCGGCTCCGGCGGTGAAGACGAGGACGTCGGTGTCGTGGAGGAGGGCGGCGAGGGCGGGGACGTCGAGGCGGGTGAGGTCGCCGTGGGTGGCGTGGATGCCGTGAGTTTCGAGGTGTTGGCCTTGTTCGGGGCGGCGGTAGAGTCCGTCGACGTGGTCGCCGGTGGCGGTCAGCAGCCGGGCCAGGCGGCTGCCGATGCCGCCGGCGATGCCCACGATGAAGACCTTCATCGGTGTCGCTTTCTTTGATCGGTGCCAGCCGGAGCAGGCGGTGTGGGGTGCGAGTCCGGGTGCGTCCGGTAGTGGCCGGGACGCTGTGCGGGGTGGCGGCCGGAGGGTCGGTGATCTGTGTGCCGGGTGGTGCTGGTTGCGGTGTGGGTTATACGCGGGCGTCGTCGACCTGGTTGACCAGGGTGAGGAGGGTGAGAAGGGCGTCGGCGGCGGGGCCGGAGGAGGCGGGGCTCTGGCCGGTGATGAGGAGGCCGTCGATGACGACGTAGGGCTGCCAGTTTTCGGTCTTGGAGTAGTCGGCGCCGAGCTTCTTGAGTTCGTCCTCGACGAGGAAGGGGACGATGTCGGTCAGGCCGACGGCGGCTTCCTCGCCGTTGGTGAAGCCGGTGACCTTCCGGCCCCGGACCAGGGGGGTGCCGTCGGGGTTGGTGACGTGGCGCAGGGTTCCGGGAGCGTGGCAGACCAGGGCGAGGGGCTTGCCCGAGCGCAGGACGGTTTCGATGAGCCGGACGGAGTCGGGGTCTTCGGCCAGGTCCCACAGGGGGCCGTGGCCGCCGGGGTAGAAGACGGTGTCGAAGTCGTCGGCGGAGACGGAGTCGAGACGGACGGTGCGGGTGAGGGCGGCCATGGCCTCGGGGTCAGCCTCGAAGCGGCGGGTCTCGTCGGTCTGGAAGGTGGGTTCGTTGCTCTTGGGGTCCAGGGGCGGCCTGCCGCCCCTTGGGGAGGCGAGGACGACTTCGGCGCCGGCCTCCTTGAAGCGGTAGTAGGGGGAGGCGAGTTCCTCCAGCCAGAAGCCGGTCTTGCGGCCGGTGGTGCCGAGTTCGTCGTGCGAGGTGAGAACGATGAGGACCTTCATGGCGTGCACTTCCTTTGAGTAGACCCGTCGACTCTGACGGGATGTGAGAAACGACCGGTGTCCGGGCGGATCCCCGGGGTCGGGCGTAGCCGGGTTCTGAGTTCTGCGTTCTACAGGTGCAGGAGTCGACGGGTGACCGTCGTCGTGGTGTCCAGTGGGCCGATGTCGCGGTGGATCTTGACCATGACGCTCGCTCCGAGCCACATGTCGTACAGGACCTGTGCGGTGTCACGGGGGGCGCCGTCGACGGTGATCGATCCGTCCTTCAGTCCGGCCACGATCGTCCGTTCCAGCCGGTCGGCGATGGCGGTGGTGCCTTCCTTCAGGGCGAGCCGCATCCTCTCCGACAGGTCGGAGACCTCCGCGCCGAGCTTGACGGCCAGGCACTTGCCCTGGCACTCGTCGAAGCTCTGCGTCTCACGCCAGTTCTGCCAGTAGTTCATCAGCCGCTCTGCCGAGGTCAGGCCCGGCTCGGCGAGGACGCGGTCCATGTCCGCCAGGTAGTCGGCGAAGTAGGCCCGCATCATCGCCTCGCCGAAGGCGTCCTTGGAACCGAAGAAGTGGTAGAACGACCCCTTCGGCACCCCGGCCGCGGAGAGGACCTCGTTGATGCCTACCGCGGAGAATCCCTTGCGGGACATGATCCGCTGGGCGGCGTCGAGAATGCTTCGGCGAGTGTCGCCCTGAATGGCGGGCATATTCCCCACCCTATCGTCAATTAGACCAGTCGTCTATTCGGTTTCGTGCGTCAGTCACACCGTCCGGCGCGTCATCGGCCGAGGAAGTCCAGGATGATCTCGTTGACCTCGGCGGTGTGAGTGGTGAGCAGCCCGTGCGGCGCGCCGTCGATCTCGACGTACTCGGCGGTGGGCAGGGCCTTGGAGAAGCGGCGTCCGGTGGCGTCGACGGGCAGGGTGCGGTCGCCCGTGCCGTGCACGATCAGGGCGGGGACATCGATCCGGGGGATGTCGGCCCGGAAATCGGTGGGCCAGGTCAGAGGCGCGGCAGCCGAAGCGATCGGGCCCGCGCCGGCCGCCACGTTCCAGGCGTTGCGCACGGCCTCCTCGCTCACCCGGGTGCCCAGGTTCTCGTCGAGGTTGAAGAAGTCGGCGTAGAAGCCGGTGAAGAAGGCATAGCGGTCCTTCTTCACCGCCTCGGAGACGCCTTCGAAGAAGGAGAGCGGGGCGGCGCCGTCGGGGTTGTCGTCGGTGATCGCCAGATACGGCTCAAGCGACGCGAGGAACACCGCCTTGGCGACCCGGCCGGAGCCGTAGGCGGACAGATAGCGGGCGACCTCGCCGGTGCCCATCGAGAAGCCGACCAGGACCGCGTCGCGCAGGTCAAGGGTCTCCATGACGGTGTTCAGGTCGGCGGCGAACGTGTCGTAGTCGTAACCAGTGGAGGGCTGACTGGACTTGCCGAAGCCGCGCCGGTCGTAGGTGATGACCCGGTGGCCGGCTGCCAGCAGGGCCGGGACCTGGCCCTCCCAGGAGTTGCCGTCCAGCGGGTAGCCGTGGATCAGCACAACCGGCTGCCCGGCGCCCTTGTCCTCGTAGTGCAGTTCGATGTCGGTGCTGTTCTCCGTGCCGACCTTGATGCGTCCCATAACGCCTTCCCCTTCCGGGAATTCGGTGCCTTCCGTGTTCCGACACCAGAACTATACGACCGGTCCACTCCACCCGCAACCTTCTCCACCACCAATATCAACAGAGGGACTGCCGCATGAGCCGACGGCGTCCGCGGCCCGCCGCGTTCAGGAGCCGGTCGAGCCACCTCGTCGCCCCGGTCGGGTCCGGGCCGCGGCGCGAGAGAAGGACTATGCGGGCCAGGCCCGGGTCGCGTAACGGGCCGCGTCCAGCAGTTGGGTCCGGTCGGCACCGTCGCGGGGCAGGGCGGCCATGCCGGCCAGTACGGTGCCGGCGAACGCGGCGACGCCGTCGGCCTCGGCGGCCGACGCGAGTTCTCCCTCGGCGGCGGCTCGGCGCAGACGCGACGTCTGCCGTCTTTGCAGTACACGAGCCGGGTCTTGGCCGGGTGCAGTTGCAGTCCGACCTCGGCCATCCTGTCCATGAGCGCGGCCAGTACCTGCCGGGCCTGACGCTCGGTGACGCAGTGCAGGACCGCGTCGTCCGCATACCGTTCGAACCAGATGTTCGGGAACTCCCGCGCCATCCAGGTATCGAACGCATAGTGCAGGAACAGGTTCGCCAGCACAGGAGAGACCGGCGCCCCTTGCGGGGTTCCACACTCCCGTTCCAGCAGAGAACCGTCGGGCATGGCGAGCGGTGCATGGAGCCACCGCCGCACATACAATTTCACCCAAACGGCGTCGGTGTGAGCTTCCACCGCCTTGACCAGCAGGTCCCAAGGCACGCTGTCGAAGAACTTGGTGATGTCGAACTCCACCACCCAGTCCCGCTTCCAGCAGCGCTCCCGGCACCTTTCCACTGCGTCCAAGGCGGACCGTCCCGGCCGGTATCCGTAGCTGTCAGGGTGGAAAATCGGATCCACCCTTCGCATCAGATGCCGGGCCACCACGGTCTGGGCAACGCGATCAGCAACAGCGGGAATACCGAGCATTCTCGTGCCATCGCCATGCGGCTTGGGGATCTCCACCGCGCGCACCGGAGGCGGGAAGTACGAGCCCGACGACATTCGGTTCCAGACCTTGTACAGATTGTTCTTCAGGCCCTTCTCGAAGTCCTCGATGCTCTGCCCATCCACGCCGGGTGCGCCCTTGTTCGCCCTGACTTCCTCCCACGCCTCTTTGAAGGGCGAACGCGGCGGCCACGGATTCAGCCGCCAGGGGTACGGAGCCGAGCAGGCCGCCCGCTTCGGCCACCGTGGCGGGCCACACGGTCCAGGCTCCGTCCAGACGGGCGGAGCGGACGACGATCCGCACCAGCGCTTCCTCGGGCGAGAGCTGGCTCACCTCCTCCTCGGTGAGCCAGTGGGCGAGCTGCTTGCTGGACATTCCGGCCACCTCCACGCCTGCGGCAGCGGCGCACCGCAGGGCGGACCGCTCCACCGCCGTGGAACGCACCGGGCGGCATACGCCGCCGCCGGTCTCCTGCGCGGTGGCGGCCAGGACCCGGGTGCGCCACCGGTCCGCGAATCCCGGGTCGTACAGCTGCTGATGGTGGAGCAGGGCGAGGAAGCTGATGGGCTGTCCGCCTGCCGTCGCTCCCGGTCGGAAGGCTGCCTTCCAGTACCGGACGAAGCTGGTCTGCCACGGCTCGCCTGCCCACGCTCCGGCGCCGGGGGCTGGGGGCAGTCCGGCGGCTACGAGGGCGAGGGCGCGTTCGGCGTCCTCCCGCTTGGCGTCGCAGGGATGCGTGCGGCGCCAGGCGTCGGCCCGGGTGAACGCGGGCCCCAGCCCTTCCCCGGCCGCGAGGCGGCCCAGGGCGGTCCACGACCGGGACGTGTAGGGGAGGGAGCGGGCCAGGTCGGCGAGTCGGTCCGCTTCGGTCTCGTCCAGCTGCCCGTCGGCGGCGGCCCGGGTCAGGGCCGTTCGCAGGTTCACCAGGGCTTCGGACAGCGGGCGGCCGCCGACGGTGTGGAGTACGGCGACTTCGTCGTCCGCGTCCAGGGTGCCGCTGTGGAAGTCCTCGAAGATGCGGCCGACGCCGACCATGCCGTACGGGGCGAGCTCGGCGGCCCGCAGGGCTCCCATGCTGGCGGCGCCGATCACGGCGACGCCTTCGGACAGCAGTGCCAGGATCTCCTTGTGCCGGACGGGGGCGCTTTGGTGCCAGAGTCCGTCGATGATCAGCACGGTGTCGCCGTGGCCGGTATCGAGCCGCATCAGGTCACCGTGCCGGACGGGTGGGTGCGTCACGGCGTCGGGGACGAGGTCGCGGACCCGTGCGGCGGGCACGGTGGGCCCGGAGAAGACGTGAACGGTCATGCGGCTGCCTCCTGGGTCGGTCGGGGGATGACGTGGCGGGCGTCGTAGCGCAGGGACGGGGCCAGCACCTTGACGACGAAGAACTCCCGCCGCTGATGCGGTCCGTGGGTGAGGTCCACCACGAGCGGGGAGTGACCGGTGACGGCCGTGATGCGGGCGGTCAGGTGCTCGGCCTCGCCGTCGTCCGTCGCGAACCCGGTGGCGTGCTGGGCGGCGATCTCTGGCCACCCGGCGGCGGGGCCCGCTGCGGACCGGGGGCGACGGTGGACGGCGGGCCGGTAGGCGGCCGGGTGGATGTCCTCCCGGCTGCCGGTGATCTGGGTCAGCCGGGACTGAGCCGCCTCCGTGATCGCCCGGGACAGGGCCACGTAGGGGTCCAGGTGGGCGCCGGAGCCGGAGACCAGCAGGGTCGGCTGGTCCTCGCGCCACAGGTAGCAGCTCATGACGGGCACCTCGAACCGGTTCGGCAGGTGCCACAGCTCCAGCCAGACCCCGGCCGCCCGCAACCGGCCGATCAGCGCCGCACAGTGCTCGTCGGCGATGCTGTCCGGGTCGACGAGCCGGCCGCGGCCCCGCCCGTCGGTGAGGGCGCTGATGGTGTCGCGCTCGATCAGCTCGGCCAGGCCGTGGACGATGGCCTCGGCACGGGTGTTGCCGGAGGCGAGACCGTTCGTGGACGCGCTGTGCAGGTGCAGCCGCCACTGGCCGTGGGCTTCGCGGCCCAGCTGCACGCACGCCGCCGGAACGAGCACGGGTTCGCCGTCCAGCGCCGAGCGCGCGGTGATCCAGTCCAGAACCGTCCGGCCGGTGACCAGAGATCCGGGATGGCTCTCCAGGGCGGTCACCGGATACGGCAGACCCAGGTCGCCGGCCGGGGCCCGCACATCGGCGGTCGGGACCGCCCGTTCGCCGTGCCATGCCTCGATCGCTTCCATGGCCCCCGAGACCCGGGCGGCGGCCAGCGTCGCGCCTTTGCCCTGGGCGACGGACAGGGTGCGGGCAAGGGGCCGTACGGCCATGGTCACCGGGATACCGATGTCGTCCAGGCCGGTCACGTCGGCGACGCGGGTGATGCCGTACGCCATCAGCAGCGGCCGGATCGCCTCCCAGGTCTGATCGGGATGGCGGGTCCGGTGGGTGCCGTCGAAATACGCCTTGCGCATGGGCTCTTCCCTTCGCAGATGCCAAAAGCCCGGCCGTCGGGCACCCAGGTCACGGA